>JBOGNS010000076.1:0-9594 GCA_050747305.1 Candidatus Acidiferrales bacterium
ACTCCGACTTCTACCCCTTCGGCGGCGAGCGCGCCGTCACCAGCAGCAGCGGCAACCACTACAAATTCACCGGCAAAGAACGCGACACCGAATCCAACCTCGACTACTTCATCGCGCGCTACTACTCCTCGGCGCAGGGCCGCTTCCTCTCGCCCGACGAGTTCACCGGCGGCCCCGTCGACGCCTTCAGCGCCAACGACCCGCTGCCCCCCGGCCCGCTCCCCTACGCCGACATCACCAATCCGCAGTCATTCAACAAGTATTCCTATGCGTGGAACAGTCCGCTGAGGTTTGTCGATCCTAACGGCCATGATGTGGTTTTCGCAAACGACAGTCTTGAACAGCGGTTTAACAGCATCTGCGCAGAATCGAGCACGTTTTGTACCGCTGTGGCGCAGCTGGATAGCGACTCCAACATACTTGTTAAGGTCGTTGAGAGGGGCCTGCGACAGAACGAAGAAAAGAGTCAAGCAGATGCTACGGTTACATTTTATGGCGATGGCTCAACAACGGTCACCATTTATATCGACACATACCGGACGCCAGACAGTCAAATTGCCCACGAAGTTGGGCACGCTGACGATGCCAGTAAGAACCGGGAGCAATTCAAGCAGGAGGGGCTAAAAGACAAAAAGCAGAAGGGAAGCTCAAGTCGACAAGCGCATGATGACCGCCCCTTCGAAAAGCGGGCCAACGCATTTCGTGACAAGGTCGAAAGAGAGCGGCAGAATACTCGCAAGCAGCAGAAAGAGTGGGAGAAGCGCCGGAAACAAGAAGAGCGCCAACGGAAGAAGAGTGAAAAGGAAAGGAAGAAGGCCGAAGAATCCGCAACCTAAGGGAGACCTAGATATGAAGTTCCGCGCAGAGCTCCTTCTTGGCTTAGGAGCGTTTGTCAGCTTGTTCTTTTTGCTTGAGATCTGTCAAGCCCAAGAGGCTTCTGATCACAGAAAAATGGCCGGGGAAGCTTTTCGTAGGAGCTTCAACCTAGGCGAATCTGTGCCGCTTCACGTTGTTCATCGCCCCGACCTTGACGAGGCTTTGTCACTGACACTCCGCGTTGGGTCTCAATCGCTTGTGGTCCCAAGGGTCGCTTTTTACGAAGTCTCTGTTGGGACTTTTGGATTCCGCGGCGAGGAAATCCAAAGTGAGACTTTGCAACTCGATGGAGAGCCCGAAGGCCTTATTGCTTATGGGCCAGGAGAAAAGCAGTTTCTGTTGAGGGGATTCGAAGGCGCGGCCAATGATTTTAACGAATTGGCTAGTAGTATCCGTTTTTCAATCCAAGATTCAGAGGGAGCCCTGGGAATCCTCGACTTATATTTCAAGCTGGTACGTGATCCAGCCAACGTCCTTGCGGACGATATGCAACTAGAGAGCATTGCACTTGCGGATTTCCGACTCTCTTGTCGCAAAGAACCGAAAGACTGCGTACCGGAGGTGGCGAAAGGCCATCCCGACCAGCTTTTGGCCCCTCCTAAGACCTCCACAAGTGCAACCGCACGGTGAAGAGTTTCTTCTTCAGTTTTATGAGTACTTCCAACACGATATTTATCGTGAGGCTGTGGCTGTGACTCGGGATGGGAAAGTGACCTCTCGTAGAAGGACAAAGGTATATGGTGCTTCCGATAGAGTTCGGGAACTGTGCGAAGGAACCACCAGATGAATTAATCTCCTCTACCTTTGGGAACCGCTAGGATCTGGAATTTTGAATTCGCTTCTGACTTCCATCGGTTGTTTTCGAGACGCGATACTAGCGGAGGGCTTGCGTGAGGTCGTCGATTAAGTCGGCGGGGTGTTCTAGGCCGACGGAGACGCGGACGGTGCCGGGTTCTACGCCGGCAGCGGCCAGCTCGGCGGCGCTGAGCTTGTAGTGCGAGGTGTAGAGCGGGAGCACCACCAGCGACTCGACGCCACCCAGCGATGCGGCGAGCAGGAAGACGCGGACGCGGTCGCAGAAGCGGCGCGCGGCGGCCAGCCCGCCTTTCAGATCGAAGGCCAGCATGGAGCCGAAGCCGCGCATCTGCTGGCGAGCGAGGCGATGGTCGGGATGCGACGCCAGTCCCGGGTAATGCACGCGCTTCACCTTCGGATGCCGCGCCAAGAATTTCGCCACCGCCATGGCGTTCGCGCCTTGCCGCTCGATGCGCGCTTCCAGCGTCTTCATGCCGCGAATCAGCAGGTAGGCAGCTTCCGGGTCCATCGATCCGCCGAGGTAAATCACCATGTCGCGCGCGGCGGCCACCACTCTTTTGCTGCCGGCCACTGCGCCCGCAATCAAATCCGAATGCCCGCCGAGGAATTTCGTTGCGCTGTGTACCACCGCATCCACGCCCATCGCCAGCGGCTTTTGCAGCACGGGTGAGGCGAAGGTGTTGTCCATCAGCGACACCAGCTTGTGCTTGCGCGCGAACGCGACGGCTTTGCGTACGTCCACCAGGCGCAGCGTGGGGTTGGTGGGCGATTCGATGTAAAGCACGCGCGTGCGCTCGCTCACCAGCCGCTCCATGCCGGCGAGATCGGCCTCCACGTGATGCACGCGGATGCCGAGGCGAGGGAAGATATCGCGCATCAGGCGGTAGGTGCCGCCGTAAAGCTGGCGCGTGGCGATCACTTCGTCGCCCGCGCTAAGCTGCCCGAGCAGCGTGCTGGAAATTGCCGCCATGCCCGACGCGGTGACCAGCGCCGCCTCGCCGCCTTCCAGTTCCGCGAGTTTTTCTTCCGCCACGCTGAGTGTGGGATTGCCGTAGCGCGTATAGATGTAGGATTTGCTGCGGCCTTCGGCCCAGCGCTTCATGTCTTCGGTGTTGGCGAAAGTGAAATTCGCGGTGCGCACGATGGTGCTGCCGACGGGCGAGTTGGCGCCGTGCCGCGGTTCGCCGCTGTGGATGGCGCGGGTAGCGTCGCGCCACTGCTTCGATGCATTCTTCATGGATTGATAGTAGACGAGAAGGACGCGGCGCGCAGCAACGGCCAATTTGGAAGGAAAGTTGAAATGTTGAAGGTTGAAAGGTTGAAAGGTCGAAGAACGATAGAGAATGCGGGCTTCAGCGTACCAACGGGTTGCGAATCCGCACGCTGGGGAAGCGGCTAAAGTCTCTGTCCGCAGTCCATAATTCCCGCACGCCGTGTTGCAGGCAAAGGGCCACGACCCGAGCATCGTGAATTTGCGCGCCGGCGACTCGCGAGGTCACGAGCGCCGGCCGCAGTTGCCGCCAGTAATCCTCGGATTCTGAGAGCAAAGTAACGCCCGGT
This sequence comes from Candidatus Acidiferrales bacterium, assembly GCA_050747305.1. GTDB lineage: Bacteria > Acidobacteriota > Terriglobia > Acidiferrales > UBA7541 > JBOGNS01. The sequence continues at coordinate 3,253 of JBOGNS010000076.1, forward strand.
GACTCCAGCCACGCGTCGACCTGCTCGATCGCTTTGCCGATGGGCGTCGGAGGATTGTAGATTCGCGGATGGCTCACAATGGCAAGAAACTCGTGCAGGCATGGCCAGGGTATGGCCCAAGGCGCCTGCCCCTCCGCCAACTCCGCGATGCGCGTATACGCGGAAGCATGCCAGGGGCTGTCTTCGCGGTGCGCGTACACCAGAATATTGCTGTCAACCGCAATCATGCGCCGCGACCTTCGTAGCTGAGATCGCGAATGCGCTCCCAGTTGGCGCCTTCAACCTGGCTTTGCAGCCCCTCCCCGCGGAATGTGGCCCGGCGCAACTTGAACTTGCCCCGTCGCTTGCGTTCGGAGAGGATGCGACGAAGCCCCTCTTCCATCAGGGCTTTCAGTGTGGTGCGTTCTTCCTCGGCTAGCCTTCTGGCCTCTTTCAAAAGGCTGTCGGGTATCTGCATGGTTGTCTTCATATACCTAACCATATCTCTCTATATGGCTTGGTGTCAAGCACAAAAGTAAAGAGGCGGGCTGCAGCCCGCCCCTTGGTCGGAACAACCGCAGAGGGCGCAACGAGCAGCAAATTGTTGCGCCTCTGCTGGTCGCGCCACTGCTACTTGAACTGGAACAGTGCCCAGTGTTGCGTGCCGTCGGCCAGCGTGAGCTGGAGCGCGCGGCAGGTTCCTGCCCACGAGGCATCCGTCTTCCAGTTGTAGATGAACTGGTTGCCGGTTGCGTCGTAGCGGATCGCGGTGCTGCCGGCGGCGTCGGTCTCTTCTGCCAGCACGCCGGGGGCACTGGCGTCGCAGGCCAGCGGCCCGGACATCAGCGATACGAACGAAGCCAGGTCGAAGATGAACGCGCCACCGGCGTCTTGCAGGAAGTACTTCACCGGCACGGTGCGTCCTGCGTTGACCACGTTGGCCATGGGCAGCGGCCCGATGGGATTGGCGAAGCCGGAGAAGGCATAGTGCACCGAGTAGTTGTGCGTGACCGAAGTGCTGTTGCCGGCCGCATCGCTCGAGTTGACCGTGAACTGCCTGGCGCCCACCGACGAAGTATTCAACGCCGCGCCGTCGGGCAGCGTTCCAGTGCACGACTGCACGCCGGAGAGGCCGTCCGTGCAGGCGTAGCTGGAATTGACCGAGGCGTTGAGCAGATAGGCCGCGCCTTCTGCGGGTGTAGTGATGCTGATGGCTGGTTGCGTCTTATCAATATTGATACTAGATTGGGTGTCGCTGGCCGAGTTGCCAGCCAGATCGGTGCACGTGCCGATCACCATTTGCGCCGCGCCTTCGCTGGTGAGCGATTGCGTGACGCTGGGCGCAGCAGGCCCGGAGAGCGCGTCGGTGCAATCCCAGGTGAAGCTCACGTCAGTGTTGTTCCAGCCCGCGGTGTTGGCTGCCGGCGTGCGACTGGCGAGTGCGATGCCCGGCGCGGTCTTATCTATGTTCAGGATGGCAGAGGCGGCGGCTTGATTGCCCGCCATGTCCTCCGCTGTGCCGATGATGTCCTGCGCTGCGCCTTCTGTGGACACTGTCACGTCCGGAGAACTGAACGCCAATCCGGAGACGGCATCGGAAGCCGGGAACATCACCGTTACGTTGGTGTTGTTCCAGCCGTTGGCATTGGGTGGCACGTCGGTGACCGCGTTGATCTGCGGCGGTGTCTTGTCGAGCTTGACCTCTACCGACTGCAATGCCTCGGTGTTCCCGTCATTATCGCGGGCGAAGAAGGTCACCGTCGTGGCTCCCTCCGCTGTGATCATTTGCTGGGCCAATGCGCCGGGCGTGACCGCCGGGGCGGCCATCTGGGCGCCAGCTAGCGCGTGCTCGATTTCTTTCACGCCAGAGCCACCCTCATCCACTGCCGTGAGCTCCACCGCTACGTCTTCCATGTGCCAGCCAATGGCGTTCGGCACGGGGTCGGCAGTCGCGACAGTCGTGGGAGCAACCAAATCTACTCCGGAAGGCGGCTGCTCTTGGCTGAGGATGTGCTGCAGGATGGTGATGAGGTCGTCCGCCACCATATCCAGGTGCGGATTCAGCGGTTCATGTGGCCAGTTATGAGGGCCAAGCTTGGTCTTGTTAGGGTCCGGCGCGGGAGCGGTGGCCATTCCGACCAGCCTCTGGCGGCGTTGCTAAGGATCATCCCCTGTACAATTGGGGTCAGAGCTGGTGTCCACTAACTCTGCATAGCATGGCCAATCCTGCGCCTCGACTCCCACCGGAATGGGACCCGTTGCATCGACTCCGCGCATGCCCACAATCTCGCCGTGCCCGTCAAAGGGAGTGCAGGTAATGTTCGGATCGCGCGGGTCTCCCGGCTGTACGCCCGGATTCGGCAATGTGAAGGTGACGCCGAGCACCTGAACGACCAGCGTAGCCACATCAAGGTTGCCGAACAGGCCGCAGGACTTGTTGGGATTGCTTTCTCCGACGGCGTTGCGTTGAAGCGGCTGCTGGTAATTGCCCCCGAGGAGGCCGCCGGTGAACGGACCGGAACGGGAGATGGGTTCGTCTCCGTCAAAGTCAAACGGGAACACGAACTCTTTCTGCCAGCGGTGGTAAAGGAAACGCACATTCGAGCCGATCGTGGGCCGGGGCCCGGTTATCACCAGCGGCAGGAGTTGTGGGCAGAACACCGGGGCGCGCGAGCCTACCAGCGGCGGGTTGCTCAGCAGGGGGCCGAGGGTACACTGAGCTTTGAATCGGAAGGGGCTGGAATCAGAATCCTTGCACAAGCCCAGCGTATTGCGGACACAGTCGCGCTGACGGTAGCCCAGCAGGTTGTTGGCCACGCGCCAGCGATTCCAGTTGTAGGTGTCGCGAAGCAACTGTCCGACGGGCCGGCTGCGGTTGCCGACCGGGTCAATCGGCGCCAGGATGTCAATCACCGTGCTGGTGGTCGCACCCAAGCGGGCCACGGCATTACCGCCCATGCTGTGTCCCGCCACGATAATGATGGCGTCGGGGTTGTGGATGCGGATGGCCTGCAACAGAGCGCGCGCATCGTCCTGAAACTGGAAATCCTCCTCGGGAATGGTCTTTGGCAGAAACGTAGTAACCTCGGCGAAGTTCTTGGGTACGAATCCCAACCCGTGGGCGCTGCCCAGGTTGCCGGGCGTCGGTTGAATCTTAATTTGCTGTCCGCCGAGCGTCACTGTTTGCGCCGGGAAGTCATGCAGAGGACCTGCCAGGTACTCCTTCATCAGATTGTTCCACCATGCGTAGTGCACGTAGCCGTTGTTCTCGGCGACGAATCTCGCCAGCTTGTAGAACGACAATAGATCCAGCTTGGGATTGACCGAATATCCGCTGACCAGCAGCGCGTAAATTCGGCAACCCTTGGGCAGGGTCACGGAGTCGTTTGGCGCGCTAATCCCGGCCGGCAGGCTGCCAGCACGGCCTGGCAAACCGACCGTGAATGTGGTGCTGTCGCCGCACATCTCACCGCCGGCTGGCTGAGCCTGCGCGGACGAAGCCAACAGCAGCGCCAGCAAAGCGAGCGCAGTGCCGGCCCGGACTCCTGTAGTGAGAACCCTGGTTATGTTGTTTCTGGTTTTCATTTGGCGCGACCTCCCGCTGAGATTCGGTTCCCCGGCCATCGCTGGCGGCGGAAAACCCTGCGGAACGCGCCCACCGTGCGGCAGGGGAAAGTGAAGGTCAATCATCGCGCCAACCTTTGAATGTCCGACGAGAACCGCCTGAAAGCACAAGGGATGCAGAAAAATGTCGCTTGCCCTTGGGATGTGCGCTATACTGAACACATCGTTCCCCGGCAGGATTGTTGAATGGAGATGGGAGCGCCAGTCCATCCCCCGGTAGGACTCTTGCGCTTTGGCGCATTCGAAGCCAACCCGCAAACGGGCGAACTGCGCAAGCACTGGGATGCACATACGGCTTCCCGACCAGTCGTTTCAGATCCTGCTGGTGTTGCTGGAAAACCCGGGGCGCATGGTGCCGCGCGAGGAACTGCACAAGCGCCTCTGGCCCGCCGACACCTTCGTCGAGTTTGACCACAACCTGAACAACGCCATCTCGCGCCTGCGTGACGCGCTGGGCGACTCCGCCGATAGCCCGCGGTTCATCGAAACGTTGCCGCGCCGCGGCTATCGCTTTGTCGCCGAGGTGACCGTGAGCGGTGCCGGCGAACCGAAAGAAGCGGCGCGCGCTGCGGTGCAAGCTGTACCAGCCGCGGCTCCAGCGGCTCGGCGGGGCTGGCTGCTGGCGTTGGGAGTGGTGGTCGCGGTGGTGGCTTCTGTGGTGCTCTATCGCGCGCTCAATCCGGCCACCCACCCCATTGATTCGGTAGCCGTGCTGCCTTTTGTGACAGCGGACGCCAAGGAAGGCTCGATGGATGACTACGTCGCCTTCGGCATGACCGAGGCACTGATCGCCGAGCTTTCCCGCATCGGCGAGCTCAAAGTGATTTCGCAAACCTCGGTGCTCCAATACCAAGGGACGCGCAAGCCGCTGCCGCAAATCGCGCGGGAGCTCGGTGTCGGCGCTATCGTGGAAGGTTCGGTGGTCGGCGAAGGCGACCGCATACGCCTGACTGTGCAGTTGATTGAAGCGGCCAGCGACACGCACCTGTGGGCGGAAACCTACCGCCGCGACACCGCCGAGGTCATGGCCGTGCAGAGCCACTTGGCGGAGCAGGTAGCTGGAGAAATCCGCGCACGCCTAACGGGCAAAGCCGCGGCTCCTCCGCGCCCCTTGCCGCGCGTGAACCCCGCGGTGGAGGAAGCGTATGTGAAGGGCCGCTACTTCTGGCAGCGCCGCGGCGAGGACAACATGGCGCGCGCCCGCGACTATTTCCGGCAAGCCATCGCCGCCGACCCTAATCACGCCCGCGCCCATGCGGCCCTGGCCGACTACTACACGATCACCGACTCTCTGCCACCTGCCGAAGCTTATGCCAAAGCCAAGGCCTATGCGCGCCGAGCACTGGAGTTGGATGATGATCTCGCCGACGCACACCTCTCCCTTGCCTATGCCAGTTACTACGGCGACTGGAACTGGAGCGAGGCGGAAAGCAGGTTCAAGCGGGCCATCGGTCTCGACCCCAACAGTGCGCAGGCGCGCTACTGGTACGGGCGTTTCCTGGGCACGATGGGCCGCCACCCGGAAGCGCAAAGCCAGATCCAGTACGCGCTGACCTTGGATCCGGTGTCCGTCACCGGCCTTGATTCAGCGGCCATGCAGGGGTTCTTCTCGCGGCAGTTCGAAGGTATGATCCAGCAGGCCAACCGTATCCGCGAATTGGATCCCAACGATTACCGTGCCGGCGAGCATCTGGCTGTCGCCTATCTCTTTACCGGCCGGCTCCAGGAGGCGCAGGCCACCGCACAGCGCGGGCTGGCGTTGCTGCCGCGCGAGCCCCTTTTCGTGCTGTTCCTTGCAGTTATTGAGGACCGGCTCGGCCGTGCGCGCGAAGCCGGACAAATGCTGGCTACACTGGAGCGGATGGGCCGCGAAGGCTACGTCCCGGACGTGTTCCGCGCCATCGCCTTCGCGCAAACGGGAAGGGACGACCAGGCCTTGCAATGGTTGCAGACCGGCTACCGCAACCGCGACCCCTATATGGTGATGATCGGCGTGATTCCGTGGTTTGACCCGCTGCGCGCCGACCCGCGCTTCCAGGACCTGCTGCGCCGCATGAACTTCCCGCAGTGAGGCCGCTGTGCACGGCGCGCGACAACGGGCAATTTGGAAGGAAAGTTGAAATGTTGAAAGGTTGAAAGGTCGAAAGGTCAAAAGGTCGAAGAGTCGAAGGGTCGAAGAGTTTTGAGCTTTCGGAAAGGTTAACGGGCGGGTTGAAGCCCGCCCCTTGGTCGGAACAGCCGCAGAGGGCGCAACTGACAACAGCGAATTGTTGCGCCTCCGTGGTCGCGCCACGCTTACCTGAATGACGCACAGTTGGTGCGCCATTCGCGCCTCGTCGCGCCACTCGTGCTGGGCCGCGCCACTCTTACTTGAACTGGAACAGCGCAAGGTGCTGCGTGCCGTCGGCCAGCGTGAGCTGGAGCGCGCGGCAGGTTCCTGCCCACGACTTATCCGTCTTCCAGTTGTAGATGAACTGGTTGGCGGTGGCGTCGTAGCGGATCGCGGTGCTGCCGGCGGCGTCGGTCTCTTCCGCCAGCACGCCGGGGGCACTGGCGTCGCAGGCCAGCGGGCCGGACATCAGCGATACGAAAGACGCTAGGTCGGAAATGAACGCACCGCTCGCGTCTTGCAGGTAATACTTCACCGGCACGGTGCGTCCTGCGTTGACCACGTTGGCCATGGGCAGCGGCCCGATGGGATTGGCGAAGCCGGAGAAGGCATAGTGCACCGAGTAGTTG
>JBOGNS010000077.1:0-2314 GCA_050747305.1 Candidatus Acidiferrales bacterium
GATTGGACGCGCTTCGGCTTCACCGGCGCCATCGCAACGGAAGCTGTGTGCAAGCAGGCCGGCGGGCGCTGGCATCCGGTCATCTTCGGGTGGATGGTTCACGTGTATCCGTTCGAGGAAACGCAGGAGAAAATCTGGACTCACTAAGGCAGTGATCGGTGGCCGGTGATCAGTGGTCGGTGAAAGGCGTAGGCGATTCGTTGGCTGATGACGCCAACCTGAAATCGATGTTAAGGTTCGCTCCCGGAAAGTTTCACGAAGGGAGCGCAGAATGAAGACTTTCTACGAATTAGAGGTGTGGCAGAAGGCGCATCAACTTACCCTGGATGTGCATCGCGCAACCGTCAGCTTCCCCGCAGAAGAACGCTTTGGCCTGGTTTCTCAACTGCGGCGATCTGCTGCGTCGGTGCCAGCAAATATCGCGGAAGGATTCGGTCGCAGCACGACCAAAGACTTCCTGAGATTTCTGGATATTGCCGGTGGATCGCTAAACGAAACGAGATACTTCTTGCTGCTGAGCCGGGATCTGGGTCACCTGAGCCACGAACAACACAAGCGCCTGAACGAACAATGTGACGAAGTTGGCCGGCTGCTCGGTGGCCTCGTACGATCTTTACGAAAGCGACTTCCCTAGCAGCGTATGAGCGCCCAGGCGGTCTGCCAATCTTGCGGCTCACTAGCGCCGATCGCGCTGACCACCGACCACCGACGACTGGCCACCGTTATCCGCCGATGGAGCCTCGGGCGCGCTGCGCGGCGCGGTCCATGTTTTCGCGCAGGTTCATCAGTGTGAGGAAGGCGTTGAGCACGCGCGCCTTGAGTTCGTCGGGCATGCGCAAGCCGCTGGTGGCCACGCGCGCCAGCAGCTCGCCGTGCTTGGCGATGAAGCTGCCGATTTCCGCGCGACGATCTTGCGCCGCGGCCCCGGTGACGGTTTCGCGCCGCATCTCGGCGCAGGCTTGCTCGATCACCGCGAGGAAATGCGGCAGGCATTGCACAGCCGACTCCAGTTCGGGTGGCACTGGCGTCTTGCAAGCCGTTGTGGAGCAGTTCAGCGGCATAATCGGGAAACGGCTGGGGAGCAAGGTTTTAGCACGACGGCACGTACAACGGCAAGATGTGAGCGTAGTTACAGTCAACTGGCCGACGGTTCAGTGGTCAGCGATCGGCGGTCGGTGGCCAGTGATCAGTGGCCGCCATTCTGAGAGCACCCCGTTGGGCCGACACTCGGGCCATCAAGCACTGATCACCGACTTCCGGCCACTGTCCACCGCGTGCTACACTATGCGGGCAAGAAAGCACGCAGAGCAGGTGCCTTCCGCATTCAGCGCACCAGAACCTTCACCGCGAGGCTTTTGTTATGTCAGGTCATTCCAAGTGGGCCACCATCAAGCACAAAAAGGCGGCTACTGACGCCAGGCGCGGCCGTGTATTTACGCGACTGATCCGCGAAATTACCATTGCCGCGCGCACCGGCGGCGGCGACCCCAGCACCAACCCGCGCCTGCGCACCGCCATCGCCGGCGCCAAAGCCGAGAACATGCCCAACGACAATATCGACCGCGCGGTGTTGCGCGGCACCGGCAAGCTGGAAGGCGAGCAGTATGAGGAGATGACGCTGGAAGGCTACGGCCCGGGCGGCGTGGGCATGCTGGTGGAGGCGGCGTCCACCAATCGCAATCGCGCGGTGGGTGATATTCGTCACACATTCAGCAAATGGGGCGGCAACATGGCCGAGGCGAACGCGGTGGCGTGGATGTTTTCGCGCAAGGGCCAAATCGTAGTGCCCAAAGAGCTGGCCGACGAAGAAAAAATGATGTCCATTGTGCTCGACGCCGGCGCGGAAGATTTGAACGACGACGGCTCGGCGTGGGAAGTGATCACGCCGACCGATGCCTTCGAGCCGGTGCGCGAAGCGCTGAAGAAAGCGGGCATCGAGCCGGCGTCGGCCGAGCTGGCCATGATCCCGCAGAATTACGTCAAGCTCACCGGCGCGCAAGCCTCGCAGATGATGAAGCTGATGGAAGCGCTCGAGGAGCACGACGACGTGCAGCACGTCTACTCGAATTTCGATATTGACGAGAGCGAGCTGCGCGCCGCCGTCGGCGCGGAGTGATTCAAGTAAAAAGGCAAAAGTAAAAAAAACCAAAGAGGCTAACCCCTCAGCTTCGCGCTTTCTACTTGTCCCAGCTTCGCGAAACGCCCATTGAAAAATCTGTAGGCGCTTTGCCGCTGCGCAGCGTACACTTCCTGTGGAGTGCGGCAGCTTCGCTGCCGCTTTGTTTTGAAAGCGGCGCAATCATTGAATCGAGTG
>JBOGNS010000078.1:0-10194 GCA_050747305.1 Candidatus Acidiferrales bacterium
CCTCCCAACCTCGCGTATGAGTTCTCATCCAAAAGCGGTCGTGTTGCTTTCCGGTGGCATGGACTCTTGCGTCACGGCGGCGATCGCGCGCGTGACGCACGATATTGCGTTGCTGCATGCGAGTTACGGCCAGCGCACCGAGCAGCGCGAGCGGCAAAGCTTCGAAGCCATCGCCGACTACTGGGGCGTGCGCGAGCGGCTACTGGTGCGGCTCGATCATTTGGCGCTGATTGGCGGCTCGGCGCTCACGGATCACCGCATCGCAGTGCCGGAGGACGGCGCGGCGCTGGGCGGTTCGACCCCTGCAGCCGATCGCGAAACAAAGGAAAGCGGCACGGTCCCCGGGCTACGCGGAGTGGCGTCGCAGGCACGGCAAAGCGGACAGGCAAGAGTGCCTGTCCTACCGGTTCCCGTTACGTATGTGCCGTTTCGCAACGCGCACCTGCTCTCGGTGGCGGTGAGCTGGGCGGAAGTGCTGCAAGCGCGCGCGGTGTTCATTGGCGCGGTGGCGGAAGATAGCTCCGGCTACCCGGATTGCCGCCCGGAATACTACGACGCGTTTCAGCAAGTGGTGCGCATCGGCACGCGGCCGGAGACGCAAATCGAAATCATCACGCCGGTCATCTCCATGAAGAAGAGCGAGATTGTGCGCCGGGGCATCGAACTGGGCGCGCCGCTGCATCTAACGTGGTCGTGCTACCAATTCGAAGATGAGGCTTGCCGGATGTGCGATAGTTGCCGGTTGCGCCTGCAAGCGTTCCGCGAGGCCGGCCAACCCGATCCACTCCCCTATCGCGTCCGAGTTGAGCGATAATAGCCGGTGCCGAGTGACAAGGAGGATGCATCTGATGCTTCGCAAGATTCTTTCCGGGAACGCGCTGATCGTTCCGTTGGCGCTGTGCCTGATCGTGGGATTCGCCGTAGCCGCGGCTGCGCAGAACATTGGCACCATCAAAGGTCAGGTGCTCGACACTGAGGGCAAGCCCTGGGAAGGCCTGACCATCAAAATGTCCAATGACCGCGGGCAAAAAGCGCAAACCGTCACGGACAAGGAAGGCCGCTTCACGCAACCCGGGCTGGGCAACGGCAAGTGGCTCGTCGAGATTATTCGCGGTGAGCAGGTGATCTGGCGCGTGGATGTCCCGCTGGCCACTGGGGCGGAAGTGGATATTCCTCCGATCAACTTCAAAGAGCTAATCGAGAAGACTCCGGAAGGCGCGGCCGCCAAGGCCAAGGCCGACGCGGAAAAGGCCGAATTCGAAGGCATGAAGGCCCACTTCGATGCCGGCGTCCTCGCGTTGCAGGAGGCCGACAAGCTGCAAGCCACAGTAGCGAAAACGCCGGCGGATCAGAAGGCCGCGCTGCAACAGCAAATAGTCGATAGCCGCCAGAAAGCCGTCGCGTCGTTTCAGGAAGCGGAGAAAGCCGCCGACCCCAAGGATCCCAACATGTCGCTGATCCTCGGCAATCTCGGCGCAGCCTACAAAGCCGCGGGCCAGTTCGAGCCGGCGATCGAAGCTTACACGCGCGCTGTCGCGCTAAAGCCGGACCCGGGCTACTACGTCGGGCTGGCTGAGTCGCAGGCCCGCAGCGGCAAGCAAGCGGAAGCGATGGCCTCCTGCGCGAACATTCCCGCGGCAACGGCAGGCGCGAACGCCGCCACCTGTTACCGTAACCTCGGCATCGTGCTCTACAACACCAACAAATTCCAGGAAGCCATCGAACCTTTGCAGAAGGCGACCGAGCTTGATCCCAAGAATGCGCAGGCGTGGTATGTGTTGGGCGCGTCGCTGGTGCCGCTGGCGGACTTCAAAGAAGAGCAAGGCAAGCTGATCATGATGCCGAAGCCGGGCACCATCGAGGCCTATCGGAAAGCCATCGAGCTCGACCCCAACGGCCCCTACGGCTCGCAGGCCAAAGAAGGTTTGGTGCAACTGGAAGCCATGGGCGCTGGCATTCAGACGAAAGTGCGCTCCGGCAAGCGTCGCCCATAAGGGAGCGCGATTCGCGAACGGCAATGGCGGCCTGAAGGTCGCCCTCCACAAGGGAGCCCGCGTTACCGGCGGGCTTCTTTTTATTGGATTGAAGCAAGCCCCGCAGAGCCGTCAGGCTCTATGAGGGAGGTTTGGTGGGTTTGCGAAAGAGGTCGAGGATGCTTTTCTTCTTCTCGGGCTGCTGATTCTGCTGCGTGGGTTCACCGGACTGCGGCGCCGCGGTAAACGTAGGCACACCGCGTCCGGGCTGAACCTTGGGATCGGACACCGTGCCGCGCAGGGCAAAAGGAATGGTGATGCGCCCGATGTCTTGCTTCGTCACCTGCCCGAGGATGCCGGTGATGGCGCCAATCGGATTGTTCCCGCCCGAGTCGGTCTGCCCGCCTATCAGCACAGCTTTGCCCTCGTAGTTGAGCGACTGATCCTGCAGCCCCATGCTGCCGTTCATCTCTACGGCGCCGCTGGGCGAATCCACATGGATGCGCTGGCTGTGTACGCGCCCACCCTTCACCGAGAGGTCCGCAGTGATGGCTTTGAATGGCGTAGAGCCTCCGAATTTTTCTGCGCTGCCCGCGCCAAAGTTCAAGGCCTTTTGCAGCTTGGCGACGGACTGCATGGTGCTGCCCAAATCCAAGCCGGGTAGTTGGCCGTCGCGCACCGCGAGGTTGCCGCTGCCGGTGAGCGAGTTCATCAGGTTTGCGCCGAGCGTGCCCGCAAGTTGCAGGTTCACTTCTCCGGTGCCGGTGACTTTCTGCTCTGCGCCAACAGCCGTGGTGAGCTGCTCCACGTTGAGATCCTTGAGTTCCACGCTGCCGGAGAAGCGCTCCGGCTGCTGCCGCATGTCCACGCGCACCGTCGCGCCTACTGTGCCTCCATAAAGCTGCATGGAGAGCGGCCACACTTCCATGCGGTCGGTAAACACGCGCACCTCGGCTTTGGCGTTGGCGCCCTCCAACGGCGCGAACCGCACCTTCTGCGCGCGCAGCAGGCCCTTGGCCACCAGTTTACTTTTTCCAATCTGCCCTGTGGTCGGCGGCGGTGCCGGTGGCGCGGTTTCCGCGCCTGCGCCCGCGAGTTGGCTCAGGTCCAGCACTGAAGTGTTCAGATCGAACTCCGCAACAGCATTTTCGACGTCGGCTACCTTAAGCGTGCCGTCGGCTTCGACCGTCTTGCCCAGCGCGAGCCCGAACTTCGAATCAATTTTGCCTTCATCCAGCGTGAAGGAGCCGGAGGTAAACTCCAGCGCGTCTTTCAGGGCCGCCAGTTGCACCTTCACGCCCTTCAGGTTCGCATCGGCTTGCCACTGCTTTACGCGCTTACGGTCCAGCGCCACGTTGCTGAGGTTTGCGGAAATGTCCCACGCGCGAATCGAGGGCACCACGCGATTGCCCATCACGCGCGCCACGGTGATATCCACGCCGCTCACTTCGATGGAGTCGATGTCCGCGATGCGAAACGCGGCCTCGCCTTCTCCTGCCGGCTGCTTCGGCTGCCCTTGCTCTTCCTGCTTGCCGAAATCGTAGTTGTTGCGGCCGCGCGCGTCTTCCAGCAGCACAATTTTGGGGTTCACCAGCTCGATGGAGCTCAACTGGAACAGGCCCCGCAGCAGCGGCATCCACGCCAGCGACCCGCGGATGGATTCCACCTCCAGCAAGTTTCCCGCAACGAAATTCGGAGGGTTGGCGATGCTGACATCCTCAATCACGATGCCAATCGTCGGGAAGAGTCGGGCTTGAATGTTGCCGATCGCCGCCTTGCGGCCGGTCTCTTCTTCGATGGCGGCGATGATCTGACCGCGATACTTGTTGGCGTCCAGAAAGTAGGGCGCGGCCAGCCCGATCACCAGCAGCACCGCGATGACAATCAGAACGATGCGCGCCCAGCGGGGAATCCGTCTCATGGGAGAAGTCCTCTGCGTGGTCAACCCCTGCTAGTATAACCCCGAATTCGTGCCTGCTTGCGCCTAAACGTTTGATTTCCCGGCGCTCCACAACGGGCAGGGTATAATCCAATAGCGTACTGCCGTGACCGAAAGAGCCAAACCGTCCGCCCGTTTCCTGCCGCAACTCGACGTGGCCTGGGAACGGAGGTCGAGCGCCTGGTGGGGCGATCTGGGCGCCTTTTGGGGGCCGCGGCCACGCCGGGCGACCGGGCGGATGTTGTTCTACGACAAGTGGACCGCGCGCCGGTTCCCCCTCCGCGCTCTTTTCGCGTCTGCCCTGGTGCACCTTGCCTTCTTCGTTCTGCCCATGCCGAGTTGGCGCCCGGCTGCGCAGGCCGCTGAAGTATCGGACGAAAGCGAGCGCATGCAATTGACGTGGTTCGGCCCGGCGCGTGACTTGCCGCTCATCGCGCCGCCTGCCCCCGCACCGGTTGAGGCAATGGAAAGGCTCGCGCCAACCTCGCCGGGCCAACCGACCGTGCTCAATCCGCGTCAGACGATTATTTCCAGTCCGCTGCGCCCCAACCACCCGCGGCAGACGCTTATCCAGCCGCAGGCACCGCCCGCGCCGCCTAAAATCTTACCGCCACTGCCGAATGTGGTGCAGTGGTCCGGCCCGGTAAATCCGCCGCGGCCCAAGCCGGTGGTCACGCCGCTCGATCTGCAGCGCGCGCGCCGCACTCGCGCTCAGCGCCCACCGGAGGAGTTGCCTCTGCCCGCGGCGCCCAACAACGAAATTCGCACCGGCGAACTGAACATTGCCTCCGCACCTCCGGCTGCGCGACCAGCGTTGCCCCTCACGCCTATGTCCGTGCCCAATCCCGGCAAGCGGCGCGCGGACGCCGATGCGGGCGCTGCCCCGCAGATTGACGCAGCACCAATCCAAGGCGCGGGCAATGGATTGCCCAACTTGATTGCGCTTTCAGCCGAACCCGCCCCGCCCGCGCCCAACCTTGAAGTCCCGATGGGCAACCTTTCGGCCCGTTTTGCGGCTGCACCTGCGGTTCAACCCCGAACTGCGGATGCCGCCCCTCCGGGCGCCGGCGCCGGGACGGCTGATAACGGGAACGGCGCGGGCGGTTCTGGTCCGCCGGGAATTGTGGTCAGCGGAGCAAGCCCGGAGAATCGAGCGCCGGTCGCCGGCCCTCCGCCCGCGCCGCTGCCCTCGCGCCCGTTGCCTTCGCACCCGCAGCCGCGTGACTCGCGCAGCGAACTCCGCTTGCCGCGCCCCGGCCTTTCGGCAGAAGTGAATCCCCGCGTGCCTTCGCTCGGCCCAGGCTACTCCGGTTCGTCCGCCGAACCGGTCGAGAAAATACTGGGCTCCAAGCGGATTTATACGCTGCACATCAACATGCCCAACCTCACCTCCGCCGCCGGCAGTTGGATCCTGCGCTTCGCCGAGCTCAACCCGAACGCGGAAGGCCCCCCGGCGGATCTGAGCGCGCCCATGCCGGTGCGCAAGGTAGACCCGCGCTATCCGCCGGTGCTCATGGAACAGCGCATCGAAGGGGAAGTGCGGCTCTACGCGATTATTCGCGCGGATGGCAGCGTGGACAGCATTCAGGTGCTGCGCAGCCTGCACGCCGAACTCGACCGTCACTCCATGGAGGCGCTGGCCAAGTGGCAGTTTCGCCCGGCCGGGCGCAACGGCATCCCCATAGACGTAGAAGCGGTGGTTTCCATTCCGTTCCGTCTGACTCGTCCGCTCTGAAAAGCCGACTGTTTGTCCAGATCCGACTAATTCTCGGCGCACGCCGCGGAGCTTCCGCTACAATCGCGCTAACGGAGGTGGGCCATGCGAAAACTCCAATGGGTTATGGGCTTGCTGATTCTGTGCTGCGCTCCTGCCGCGGGGCAGGCCCCCGATTCCTGGAACAACCTCGAGGGCCTGGCCGTAGGCGAGCGCGTCCGAGTGGTCAGGAAGGACAAGTCATCGCACACGGGAACCTTTGTCGCGTTTTCCAGCGAAGCGGTCACGCTTCGCAGCGAGGGTGCGGACACCGGGCATCGCCGCGAAGACGTGGTGCGCGTGTGGCGGGTCGGAGCTGCACGCCGCGGACGCGCGGCATTGATCGGGCTAGCTATCGGCGCAGGCGTGGGCGCCGCAGTTGGGGCTGCCTCAGATGACGAATTTTTCACTCGAAAAGCGGGTGCCGCTATCGTTGGGTTGGTAGGAGGCGTAGTTGGTGCGGGAGTCGGTGCGGCAGTCGCGCGAGCATCTCGCAGCGAGGTTTATCGGGCACCGCAGGGCACGACGAGTCCGTAGAGCGCCACCTCCTAACTGCTGCGGAAGTGAAACGAGGCGAAGCCAAAAAGAGTAGGGGTCCCGCGTATGAGGATAACCGGGACCCCGTTATCTTCTACCCCAACCGTCTCATCCCCGAGGATGCCCGCTCGGGTTGAGACCACCCCGGGAAGCAGAAGAAGCATCTTTTTATTAGCAAACGTCGTGCCAGTGCTGTACCTCGAACGCCGAAGGTATATACCCGATTGTTGGGATTGCAGTTAGGCTTCTCTCGTCGAACGGAGTACGTACTCTTGCGTGTACGGAGTCATATGGTTTCTCACAAATTGGGGCGGTGCTCATTCCGTTTCACGGATTTTGAAATGGGATCATTCCGTCCGGCTATGTTCACCGTTCTATTGCTTCTGGGATGCGGCATTGCAACCGCTGTGGTCACGGCGGATCAGCCCGTCGCGAATACCACTGCGGCCTTCGACCGCTACACGCGACTGACCGCCGCCCGCGTCGAGACGGAATTGCGAAAAGATGGTCCCTACCTTTGGGCAGACTGGCAGGCCGCCGATCGAACCCGGCACGTGGCCGCGCTGCGCCGCGGGGAAGTAGTGATCGCAAGCCTGGAAACGCGCGACAACGGAAAAACAATCGAGGCCCCCGGCGGCATTATCCATCACTGGATTGGCACCGTCTTCGTGCCGGGCGTTACGCTCGACCAATACCTCGCCTTCGTAAAGGATTACGACCAGCACCAGCAATACTTCACGCCCTACGTGCAACACTCGAGCTTGCTCGAGCGGGATGGCGATTTCTTCCGCGTCCTTCTTCGCTTTCACAAAACCAAAGCCGGAGTTACCGCCGTGCACGACACCTGGCACGATGTGCGCTATTTCCGGCTGAGCGCCACGCGCGGCGGAAGCGCCACTACAACCACCAAGATTTTGGAAGTGGAGAATCCCGGCGAGCCGGACGAAAAGCATCGCTCGCCGGAAGACGACCGCGGCTACCTGTGGCGGCTCGACACTTGGTGGCGATTCGAGGAGCGCGATGGCGGGGTCTACGTCCAGTGCGAATCCGTCTCGCTGAGCCGCAGCATCCCTTTCGGCTTCGGGTGGCTGGTGGGCCCCTTCGTCAAGTCCATCCCGCGCGAGTCACTCACTTTCACGCTGGGGCAAACGCGGAGCTGGCTGACAAACAAGAAGTGAAGGAAGGAACCGACGGCGAAAGGAAGTCAAGGAGGTCCTGGGGGTTTGGAGGTTATGGATTGGAGAAGCCTCCGAAATTTCCATGACTTCCACGACCTCCATGACCTCCGACTCTAACTCCCCTTCGGCCCGAAGATGGATAGCCAATGGCCGTCCGGGTCGGTGAAGTTCGCGCCCCAGTTTGTGCCATCGATTACGCGCGGCTCGTTCAGGAAAGTAACGCCGCGCGCGCGCAACGCCACATACGCCGTGCTGACGTCGTCCACCGAGAACACAATCTCGGTCGCACCCAGCAGGTTCGCGCGATTCTTCGAATGCGGCACGCTGAGCGCCAGCATCACGCCGCCGCCATTCAAAAACGCGAATTCGCCCGGCACCTCGCCTTGCGGCTGCAATCCCAGCGTGTCGCGATAAAACGCCACTGAGCGCGGCAGGTCGGTCACGCCCAGCATGACTACGCCAACTTTCGAAAGCTTCATCTCCCTGCCCTCTGCGCCTCCGTAGCCCTCTGTGTGGCTGCTTCGCATTCTTGTGGATTTGCGAAGCCAAAAGAAACGCAGGGCTACTCCACGTCGTCAACGAGATCAACCGCATCGATCACGCCGACCACCGCCATATCAATCGGTGAGTTGGGCCGGCCCACCGCCGTCATCGCGCAAAACCCTTCCTGCACCACGAGTACTTTGTCGCCGACGCCGGCATCCACCGCATCCAGCGCCAGCACGATCTCGCCGCGATCGCTGCCGTCCAGATTCAGCGGCTGGACCGCTAGAATCTTGCGCCCTTCATGCGACGGCGACTTCTGCGTCGCCACCACATTCCCGACAATGCGCCCAATAATCATGGAATCGGAAAATGGAAAATAGAAAATAGAAAATGGAATTGCTGGCGCAGGCTGAACTCCAAATCATATATCGGCCACGATGTCATTCTCCCGCGACGTTCACGCGATCCACGATGCCCACGATGGTGGCCTCGGTCGGCGTCTCGCCCGGCAGAAATGGAAAGCTGGCTTCGCGGCCGCGGCACCAGTAAATCATTTCGCCCGCGCCGGCGCCCACCGCATCCACGGCGACAAACGCGCGCCCGCGGTCATGCCCGTGGCGGTCCACTGGCTGCACCAGCAGCAGCTTGCGTCCCACCAGGGAAGCATTCTTCACGGTGCAGACCACGTTGCCGATGATGCGCCCCAATTGCATTAGTGTCGAGTGACAAGCGTCGAGTGACGACGGCAGGGTGACAACTGGAGCTATGCTTTGGCGCCGTCGCCTTTAAGAATCGGTAAATTCCGTTTCCGCAAACTCGTAAGAATCCCGCGAATGGCGTCTTGAATGTTCCGTAAAGCGTCGCCGCGTGTGTCGCCTGCGACCAGCAACCGCGCAGCGCCGGACAGCCGACCACATAGCCTCCAACTTCTAAATCAGGCTCCAAGACGACACGATAGCCCTCGACAATGGCTGTCTTGCCCTGCTTTCGCCTCGACTTCAAGCCTGTCTCCGTGCCTCAGTGGCTATTTTCGTTTCGAAGTCGCCGCGAGTTCGGCTTCGTGTTCGGAGTCGAGTTTCACGCTATCGACGATGCCGATGATGGCGCAATCCACCGGGCGATCTTTGCAACTGTCGGCGTTGCGCGCGGAGCTGCCGCTTACCACCAGCACCGTCTCGCGAAAACCGGAGGCGACGGTATCCACCGCCACCAGGTAGCCGGCTTCATCCTGCCCTTGCGGCGAAATCGGTTTCACGATCAGCAGTTTTTTTCCTTCCAGCCGCGGGTCTTTGCGGGTGGAAACCACGGTGCCGACGATGCGCGCTAAAATCATAGTGGCTAGTGACTAGTGGCGAGTGGCTAGTTCCGAAAGCAACGGCGAGCGCCCTTCCCGCTTTAACTCTTTCACTTTTTCACGGCTTTAACACTTGTGAGAAAGAACCGCATCGCCCGGAGCACCTCGCTCCAAGCGCCGCAACACTCGATTGAGCGCCGCGCCTACTTCGCCGAAGCGGCCATGGCGCTCTTGCCGATGGGCAGCACATCTTCCAGCGACTGGTGCGGACGCGGGATCACATGTACCGCAATCAGCTCGCCCACGCGACGCGCCGCAGCGGCGCCGGCGTCGGTGGCGGCTTTCACCGCGGCCACGTCGCCGCGCACCATCGCGGTCACGTAGCCTGACCCGATTTTCTCCCAGCCCACCAGCGTGACCTTCGCCGCTTTCACCATGGCGTCAGAGGCTTCGATCATGGCCACCAAGCCACGCGTTTCGATCATTCCCAGTGCTTCACCCATTCGTGTCTCCTCTGAACGACGGCCGGGCCGGACTGCGCTCTGCCGTCTTCTACCGTCTCAGACTCCGACAACACGAAAACCAAAAACCGAAAATTAAAGCCCCCAAAAACATTTCGCGCAGGTTTCTCGAATGCCGAGCCCCCAGTACGAGTCCCTATGCCCTACTCCCTATCCCCTACGACCTACTCCTCGTCCGCACCGCTTCTTCGATCAACGCTTCCAATTCCTGCCGCGTGACGGTGATGCGGTCCGCGCTGGGCGACTCTGACGTCACCGGGCACTCTGCGCTCGCCTGCGCCGCCGTGGTCAGACCATAGCGCGTCCGGGCTGCGAGCAATTTTTCCACATCTTCGCCGGAAAGCAAGACTTGTTTACCGAGCAACTCCGTGACCAGCGCGATGCGAGCGAAATGCTCCACCGTCTCCATGCGGTAGAACGCGGTAAGCAGGTCCGCGCCATACGTGACCACGCCGTGGTTGGCCATCAGGATCGCGTCGTAATTCGGCACCAGCGGCTCCAGCGCTTCGGTCA
>JBOGNS010000079.1:0-2508 GCA_050747305.1 Candidatus Acidiferrales bacterium
TTACGAGTCTGGTCGTCCAATCGTAGTGTGAAAAGCGACGCCATTCTAACCCTCCCACATTTATGTAATACACAGTGTAATACAATCGCACGATGCTTGCAACTTGCGCGCTCAGGAGGAGCTAATCGCAGGCGACCTCGACCCGGGCGTCGTTGAAGCAGGCGCCGCCAGCGGTGCCGGTGGTAGGCGGGCAGAGGGCGGTGGCGGTGCGGCCATTGCGGGAAGATTTGCGCCACGCGCCTTTGGACATGGCGACGACGCCTTCGCGCAGGCGTTCGCTCAGCGTGGCGCGGCAGCGCACTTCGCCGAATTCGTTGAACACCCGCACCGCGTCGCCCTCGCGGATGCCGCGCGCGGCCGCGTCGCGCGGATGCAGCATGACGCGCAGCTCCGAGAAATTGAATTCGCCGAAGGTGCTGGAAACCATTTTCGATGTGGCAGGGCTGATCAGCGCGAGTGGGTAGCGCTCGCTGGCCACCGGCTCGAAGTGAAAAGGCTTGGAGCCAAGCGCGGCCGGCGCGAAATGAATCTTGCCGTCGGGTGTTTGCGGCATCACCGTGGCGAATTGCACGGGGAGCTCGCCGGGGAAGTCGTAGCGGACTATACCGCCGCCCAGCAGCGGCTCGACCGCCGCGGTGCGGCCGGCCATCTTGAAGGCTTCGGCGGTTTTGCGTTTCAGGGTGAGCGAGTCCCAAGTGAACGGCGCATCGGTCAGCCCCATAGCGCGGCCGAGCAGCGCGAAGACTTCTTCGTTGGGCTTGGCTTCGCCGCAGGCGGCAATCGCGGGCTGCACGCCGCCGGCGACGTAAGCGCCGTAGCCGCGGCGAATATCGTGATGCTCGAGGAAGGTGGTGGCGGGCAGCACGATGTCGGCGTAGCGCGCGGTGTCTGTCATCACCTGCTCGTGCACCACGGTGAACAAATCTTCGCGCGCCAGCCCGCGCAACACGGCTTGTTGGTCGGGCACGGTGGCGGCGGGATTGCAGTTGTAAACGAAGAGCGCTTTGACCGGCGGATCCAGTGGCACAGGCTTACCAGCTTGTGCATTTCCGCTGGCAACTTCATCTGCACAGGCTGGAAAGCCTGTGCCACCGTTCATCAAGCCGCCTGTGCCGGCCAGCACCATACCAAGCTGGGTCATATTGATTTCGCGCGTGCGCCACGCGAAGTCGCCAAGGATTTTGTTGGTGTCGAGTTTCCCGCCGCCGCTATTGGAGAGCGTATAGCCGCCGCCGGGCACGCCGAATTTGCCGAGCAATGCGGGCATGGCGAGAATCGCGGCAATGGCTTGGCCGCCGTTGCGGTTGCGTTCGAGTCCCCAGCCGCAGCGGATCAGCGCAGGCGATGCGGCGGCATAAGTTTCGGCGAGACGCTCGATGTCAGCGGCGGGGACGCGCGCGACGGCGGCGGCGCGTTCCAGCGGCCATTGGTCAGCGGCGTCGAGCAGCGCCTCCAGTCCCTCCGACTGACGCCCGCTGGACACGTTCGCTTCGCTCAGTGCAGGCGCCGGCGGTACGTTTGCGTGCTGCGCGAGGAAACCGCGATCGAGCAGCCCGCGCTCATGCCACAAGCGAATCATGGCCAGGGCGAGTGGCAGGTCGCCGCCGGGATAAACGGGCAGATGCAGGTCGAATTCGCCTGCGCTGAAGTTGCGGCGCGGGTCCACGATGGCAATGAACGCGCCATTGCGCCGCGCCTGCTTGAGGAACGGCACCAGATGAATGTTCGAGGCCTTGGGATTTGCGCCCCAAATGATGATGCATTGCGCGCGCGGATAATCTTCGAAGGCCACGCCGGGCATTTTGCCGTACATGCCGAGGGCCACGGCGGTGGCGGGAGCGGCGCAGAGGGTGCGCGCGAGTTGCGAGGCGCCGAGGCGCGCGAAGAACAGGTCGTCGAGCAGGCCGTCGTTGAGAAAGCCGTTCGATCCGCCGTAATGATAGGGCAGGATGGCCTCGCCGCCCCAGCGCGCGCGGACATCCGCAAAGCGCGCGGCGATTTCCGCGATGGCTTCGTCCCAGGTGATGCGCGTGAAGCGGGCGTCGCCTTTGGGGCCGGTGCGGCGCATGGGATGGAGGAGCCGCTCTTCGTGGTACACGCGGCGGGCGAACTGCGCCACTTTGTCGCAGATGAAGCCGGCGGTCACGGCATGCTCGCGGGTGCCGCCGATTTTCTCGATGCGGCCGTTGGCGACTGTCACTTCCAGCCCGCAAGTGTCCGGACAATCCATCGGACAGGTCGTGCGCACGATTTCGGTTCGAGTGGCCATAGCCCGGCTTTTGCGTGGAGCCCCTGATTATCTGTCCAGTTCGTTCCTCCAAGCCAGAGCCAATTTGAAACCAAATGGCGCTTCACGTGTACAGCCGGGAGCATCCCTGAGCATCAATTTACAGAGTCAGGAATTCTCCCGGTCTAATCTGTCAGGCCATGCGCCCGGTTTGTACCCCCCACGGCCCCCCACCCCCCCGGGTCGTACATCCATGACGGTCGTGAATAAGGACTTAGCTC
>JBOGNS010000080.1:0-12150 GCA_050747305.1 Candidatus Acidiferrales bacterium
AAGCTGCGGGGCCAGCGCGGGATACTTGTGCCCGTCGTCGGTCAGCAGGAATTTCTGGTAGCCGGCATCCCACAGCCGCGTAAATTGATTGTTGACCAGAATTGCCGGCAGCAGAGTCATCTGATAGCGGCCATCCGGCGTCTTGCGAAGTTCCGCCGCGCACCCGTGATTCTCCACGCGCACCACGCCGCCGGTGCTGCGCACCGTCAAGCCCTTCGCCGGCAGCGCCTTGATGGCGTCAGCCCCGAATCGTTCATCCACGTCCCACATTGCCGCTAGCCTAAGCCACACCACCACCCTTGTCAAAATCACACTTCACCGCGCCGCGCGGCTCAGTGCGGGCGCAGCCGGACTGCTTTTCATTTGCCTCGCAGCAACGGGGTTTCCTCATTCGGTGGCACAGACGGCGCTGGCGGCGCCGAACTGCCGGCTACGATCCAGGCGACGCCCCACATCGCGATGGCGACAAACAGACTGGTCAGACCCCCGCGTGCACGCTGCAAGGCGGTGGGATCGTCCATAAATAGCTGGGGGAGGTATTCGGATACTGCGCGGGGAATGTGGAGGGTCAATGCATACAGCGCATACATCAGCCCGATAAGGATTGCAGCCAGACGCGACACCATCCCAGATGCGATGGCAACCCCGGCTGCCACGTTTCCCATGCCCGTCAGGTACGCCAAGAACAAGGGCCACGGATACCAGCCGGGTATGAGTGACGCCACGTTCTCTGCATAAATAAAGTGCAGAATGCCGAAGACCGGCAGGGAAACGCCGAAGAGAACACAGCCGCCACGGATCCATCGCCTGCGTTCCGGCCCGCTCGTCAATCCTGCCAGGACCAAAGCGCCGCCGGTCAGCGCCAGCGTTTCGAACGTGCGCACCCACCACGGCGACCGCAACAGTTGGGGATTGAGGAAGGCGCTGGGGACCTGCAGAAAGATGATCCAGAGCGCAAAGAGCGCCGTCAACGCCGTCGCATACAAGAAAGCCTTTACGCCCGTCACGATGGCCAGGCTGGCGGCGATTAGCGCCACGCCGGTGAGTGCGGCCAGAAAAACATATCCGCGCGTCGAAGCCGGCAGGAATTCAGCCACCGGTTGCAGTTGATGGACAAAATCCAAGTACGCGAGACAAAGAACGCCAAAGCCCGCCATCGCGACAGCGAACAAGGTTCGCCCGATACGAAGTGTGCTTCCATGCATGACCCATGACCAACCGTCTCTCGATCCAAAATCGCTGCTCACGTGTGCTCCGCGGTGCGCCTCGGCGCATCCATGCGAACCATTTAGCCCCCGCCTGTCTTGCCATGACACTTCACACGCGGGTTCCAGTCGGCGAAGAGGCCGGATGGGTTCTCGGTCCAGACCCAGACGTGTAAGTACCAGATCTTCAGCGCTGGATACGGCTTGAGCGGCTGGCCCATCACCGTGGGCGGTTCACTGGTCTCCGGCCGCGCGGAGAACGGGACGATATACTCCACACCGTTGAGCCGGTATTCGCCATCCGGCAGGCGTTCGTACACCAACATCTCCGGCCGCTCGACTTCAATCTTGCCGTCCAGCAGCGCGTCGTTCTGATGGTGGTAGCCCATAGCGCCATGCGGCTGGTTGTCCACGCACCCTCCACCGTCCCGCCGGTACCCAGCCGCCACCGCTTTGTCCACAGACTTGAAGGCCGATGTCGCGGCGCGGACGCGCGCCACCTCACTCTCGATCGCCGCCGCGCGCGCCTCTGATTGGTTAGCCACCGTCATCGCGTCTGGATTAGAAAACTCGAGCGATGCCGGTGCCGCGCAGGCGAGGAGGGACGCCACGGCCGCGATGGCGCCGGCCGCTCGCAGTCTTCCCGACCCCCAGCGATCACCCGGCCAACGCCGTCGCAAATCCCTTGTGATAAGCTTCATTTCTCCTCCTCCGGGTTGGTTCCCGATGCGCAGCCTTCAGCAGGATATCCATAGCGGCGGAGGCGGTAATGGTGCAAGCACCATTCTGCACATTTCTGGCATGACCACTTTCTACTTCCTGATCGACCGGAACTCAGGCACTCCGATCCACCGGCAGGTCTATGAAGGCGTCCGCCAGGCTATCCTGGATGGCCGCCTGCGCTCCGGTCAGCGGATTCCGTCCACCCGCGGCCTCGCGGCCGAGCTCGGCGTGTCGCGCCTTCCGGTCTTGAACGCATACGACCAGCTCTTGCACGAGGGATACCTCACTGGACGGGTCGGATCCGGCACCTTCGTCAACTCAGCCGTTCCCGACGACCTCGCCCGTCCGACGCAGCTCGCGACTGGGGCGGCGCCTCAGCCACGCACGCGTCCTCCCACTCGTCCGCGATCCTTGCTCGCGGGCAGGCTAGGCCCTTTCCAGATTGGTGTGCCGGCGCTGGACCAGTTCCCTCACGCCCGGTGGGCGGGGCTGCTGGCACGGCATGCGCGTGCCCTGACGCACGGGCAGATGGCATATGGCTCTCCGGCGGGGCTGATGCCGCTGCGCGCAGCCATCGCGGACCATCTGCGCGTGGCACGCGCCGTCCGGTGCGAGGCTGAGCAAGTGATCGTCGTGTCCGGTTCCCAGGCCGCGTTGCACCTGTCTGCCGCCGTGCTCTTGGCCCCCGGCGATCGCGTGGCCTTGGAGGATCCGGGATATTTCGGCGCGCATTCCGCGCTGCGCGCGAGCCGTGGCAAGCTCTTGCCCGTGCCGGTGGACCGGGAGGGCATCAGCGTCGCCTCGCTGCAGCGGCGCGGAGGACGGGTGCGCGCGGTGTACGTCACGCCGTCGCATCAGTATCCTCTGGGCGTGTCGATGTCTGCGGGCCGGCGGTTCGCGCTGCTCGATTGGGCCTTCCGCCGCGGGGCCTGGGTGTTGGAGGACGACTACGACAGCGAGTTTCGCTACGTCAGCCGCCCGCTCGGCGCGCTCCAAGGCATGGACACGCACGGACGTGTGATCTACATCGGCACATTCAGCAAGGCTTTTTTTCCAGCCATACGAATCGGGTACCTCGTTGTGCCGTTCTTGCTTCGCGAGCGATTCCTGAAGGCCCGCGCGGCATTTGACTTCTCGTCTCCGCCGCTGTATCAGCTCGCGCTCGCGGAGTTTCTGCGAGAGGGGCATTTTGCCCGGCATCTCCGCCGCATGCGAGGAGTCTACCTGGAACGGCGCAACGCATTGCTCGCCGGCCTCAGCCAGCACTGCGCGAATCATCTGACCATTCACAACGCGGATGCCGGGCTGCACGTGACCGTTCTGTTGCGCAGCCGGATCGACGATCGCGCCGTGGTCCGCCGCATGGCCGACCGAGAATTATTCGCGGGTCCGCTCTCGACCTGCTATGTGCGAACCACGCGTCAAAACGGGCTATTGTTGGGCTTCGGCGCCTCCACCCCGGAGCGCCTGTTCGAAGCCACGCGCGTCCTGGCAGAAATTCTGTGCGAGGCGGGACGGGCGGGGTGAGGAAACCTACACCCACGATGCGCTGGGCCGCACCACGCAGGTGGCCAAGAAAATCTATAATGTGACCTACACCACCAGCAGAACCTGAAAGCACTCAGGGCTGAACGGCCCTCGCCATGAATGGGTGAGAGAGCTTAATAGGCCCATAAATGGGATCATGAGTACCGCACTTTTTTCGTTGATTTTACTTATTGAACTGGGAACTTCTGGGCAGCTTAACAGTGATGTGAGCCTGACAGGTTTTGTCACCGACACGTCGTGCGGGCACAAAGGGGCGAATGCGCAGCATGCGGAGCATGCGCGCCGCACGGTGGCCAGCGGTGTGGCGCAGTACGCGCTCTACGATGAAGCGACCAAGCGGCTCTACATCCTCGAACCACAGGCCACTGCCGCGCAATACGTCGGCCAGCGCGTGAAAGTCACCGGCGCGCTGGGCACAACACCACTGACCCGCGCCGGCCAGTCCTTGGCCCCCGACGCCGTCGCCGCCTACCTTGACCGCGACCCTCCGGCTGCGAGCAGCACCGCCTCAGGGCAAGCCAACGGCCTCCGCGCCACCGGCGCAACCGCGAGCGGCAACACGCAGGGCGCAGCAAGCAGCGCCCCTACCGCCGCCCACTCCACCGAACCCAAGGTGCAATCGCACGAGAATGCGCTCGACCAAACCACCCCCATCGCTGGCACGCTCACCATCTCCTCCATCGCCGCCGACCCTACGCCACTCTCGCGCCGCGTGGTCAAAAAGCAGTAACACGAAGCCTGCGCACTACGAGGTCCCAGCGCTCTGCGGCCCAACTCAATCTGGAAAGGCGCCGTGGCTTGCTAGCGCTTTAGGCCGACGCGGGTTAGGATTTGGGTGAAGCGGGAGTCGGAGCGCCAGCTTTCGAATACCGGGTCTACGGCGACGGTGACGACGCGGCTGTCGCGCGCCTCCACGGCTTTGTCGAGCCACACAAAAGCCTGTTCCTTGTCGCCGAGCCGCGCGTACACCTGTGCGATGCCGTAGGGTGACACGTATTGCCGCTTGGCCAGCTCTTTCAGCGCCTCCAGCCAGTTGCTCAACACGCCTTTGTAGCCGGTTTGCGCGTAGTCTTCCCCGATGGAGGCAGCCAGCTCCGGATTGCCGGAGAGCGTGAGCGCCCGCTGCCACTCCGCCACCGCATCGCGCTGCATGCCGCTGCGCTCGTAGACGATTTCCAGCGTGCGCCGCGCCGGCGCGAAACTGGCATCCATCTCCAGCGTCTTGCGGAGTTGTTCGATGGCTTGCTGGTTCCGCCCTTCGATGTGCATCTGCCAGCCCAGCGAGGCGTTGCCAATCAGCGACAGCGGGTCGAGGTCCATGGCCCGTTGTAGCTCCGTGCGCGCTTCCGCGAAGCGCCCCATCTTGCCCAGGAAATTCCCGTACCACAGATGCGCCATGGCCGACTTGGGGTTCAACTCGATCCCGCGCTTGAATTCCCGCTCCGCCGCGTCCCAGTCCCAGTCGAAATACTCTCGCACGATAGCCACTGAAGTGTGCGCTTCGGCCAGCGTATTGTCCGCCTCCAACGCTTCCAGCGCGGCGGCCTTGGCCCGTGGCCACGCGTCCTGCGGCGCCATGTATCCGGCGTCGCCCAGCAGGCTATAAGTATCGGCGAGCCCGGCGCGGGCCAGCGCGTAGCGCGGGTCTTTTTGGATTGCCTGTTCGTAGTACTCCAGCGCTTTGCGGAAGCCGTCTTCGGTCCACTTATTCCAGTGAAAAAGGCCTTGCAGGTAGAGTTGATAGGCCTCCGTATTTTCCGTGTAGCGCTTGGCGGCATTGGTGCCGGCCAGCCGGGGCCGCAGCCGCGCGTAGATTTCGCCCGCCATTTCTTCATTCAGGGAGAGCAAATCGGCCATCTTGCGCGTGTACTGCTGGCCCCAGATTTGCCGGTTGCTGCGCAGGTCAATCAACTCCACGCTGATTAGCAAATTTTCTTCGCGCTGCGCCACTCGGCCGCTCAAGACGGCTTCCACGCCGAGTTCGCTGCCTGCCGTCTGGAGATCCAACGGTCGGCCCTTATAGCGAAAAGCCACGCTGCGCGGCAGCACATTCAAATCGGGCGATTGCGAGAGCGTATTGATCAGGCTTTCGGCGATGCCGTCGCTCAGGTAGTCCATCTGCGGGTTCCCGCTCTGATTCTCGAACGGCAGCACCGCCACCGATTCGATGGCGCCGCCAATCGCCGCGGGGCTGAACGCGCGATACAGGCCATAGCCGACCGCGCCCGCCACCAGCACCACAGCTGCAAGCGCTCCCACCACACTTTTCTTGTAGCGCCTGACCAGGCTGATCGCCACCGCTGCGTCCGAACTTGTCTCGGTGGCCGAGGCGGCCGATGATCGCACCACCGGCGTTCCACTGGCCTCCGCGCCTGTTGAACCCGAGTCCAGATCGCGCTTCAGCCGCTTCAGGTCGGCGCGCACCTCAGCCGCGCTCTGGTAACGCAGGTCGCGATCTTTCTCCAAAAGCTTGCCGACAATCTCCTCCAACCGCGGCGGAACTGCCGGGTTCAAGCGAACCAACGGAATCACCGCGCGGTTCAACACCGCGTCGAAAATCAGCCCGGAAGTGGCCCCGGAAAAAGCGCGCTGCCCGCCCGCCATTTCGTACAGCACCAGCCCCAGCGAAAAGAGGTCCGTGCGCGGGTCCAGCTCCATCCCGCGCACCTGCTCCGGCGACATGTACGCCACCGTGCCCACCGTCACGCCGGAAGTGGTGAGCCCTTCATCATGGCTCTGCGTCATCATCGAGGAGAGAAACAGCGGCGCGCGCGTGCCTTTCGGCATCACCTTGGCCAGGCCAAAGTCGAGCACCTTAACGTCGTCGCGCCGCGTCACAAAGATGTTTGCAGGCTTGATGTCGCGATGGATGACTCCCCCCGAGTGCGCCGCATCCAACGCATCGGCAATCTGAATGCCTAGCCGCAACGCTTGCGGGACCGGGAGGGGGCCGTTGGACACCAGGTCTCGCACGGTGGCCCCGTCCAGGTACTCCATGGCGATGAAATGCCGGCCTTTGTGCTGGTTGATTTCGTAGATGGTGCAGATATTCGGATGGTTCAGCGCGGAGACGGCCCGCGCCTCCCGCTGGAACCGTTCCACCGCCTGCGCCTCCACGTGCAGCTCTTCCGGCAGGAACTTCAGCGCCACAAAGCGCCCCAGTTTGGTGTCTTCCGCCTTGTACACCACGCCCATGCCGCCGCCGCCCAGTGGCTCAACAACGCGATAGTGGAGGATCGTCTCGCCCGTCATGGTGGAATTTTCCCGAACCTCTCATCGTAGGCGCTGCCAGAAGCCAAGTCAACGCACACACCGGCGCGCGTTGCGTATGCCAGGTTGAGACATTTCAGTTCTTCCCCATCTGGCGCCTGGGCCGACCTCAAGACCCTATGGACATCGCAGGATGGGAAGATTATGCCCAGTACCAAGCGTCCAAACACCCAAGCGTCTCTTGTAAGCCTCTTAGAATTAATGGGACAACCGTTGGAGACGGGATTGCACCAATTCTCAGACGAAGAGGTGACAATTCGCCCTGCGATGAAAACAGGAGGTTGTATGCGTAAGCATATTCGCGTAGTGGTCCGGGCTGTTGCTGTGGCCCTAAGCTTCGCTGTTGTTCCCGTCATTGTGCATGCCCAGAGCGCGAACAACGACGAATCCACCGTGACACTGAACGATGTCAAGCGCCGCCTTAAGGAAAACGAACGATTCCTCAACGAAGCCCGCACCAAAGGGAAGGCTGGCGACGCCAAAGGAACGCAGGTGGCGCTCGATAATTTCAGCCGCGCAACGCAAGGATTGGATCGGGCGCTGGGCCAAGGCCGGTTTGTGGGCAGCGATGCTGACCGGGAAGAAGCCTTTGAGCGGGTTGAAAAGGCTACCCGCAAACACGGCGAAGTCCTCACCGGCCTATTGGACAAGGTGCCGGAGCAAGCGCGTCCCGCCATCGAGCACGCCCGCGAAGTTTCCCAGCGTGGCCGGGAAAATGCGATGGCCAATCTCGAGCAGGCCCGCGCGCGGCGCGAAGCTGCTGAGCAGAAGGCCGCCGCGAACCGGCCGGATGGCGCGCGCCGTCCAGACAATATCGGCGGTCACCCCAGCGGTACTGGCGCCGCCGGGGGAGGACGCCCGGCAGGAGTTGGCGGCAAACCGACTGCACCCCGCCCCGGGAAGCGCCCATAGCCGCGAAATTACGTAACCACTAAAGGAGCGCGGGTCACCCGCGCTCCTTTGTTTTTTTTGGCGCCTGCCGTATCCGGCAGCCGACCGCCTGCATTCGAGCACGGTGTCACAAAATTAAGTGGTGGGGCTGGGGAGAGTCGAACTCCCGACACGCAGTTTAGGAAACTGCTGCTCTATCCATCTGAGCTACAGCCCCACGTCCTCTGGCATGAGTTTAGCCGGGAATGAGCCTGGCTGCCAGTTGTTGCTGTGTGCGGCTGAACGACACGTTAAAAAGTGAAAGAGTAAAAGAGTTAAAGCGCTGAGTGAAAGCGTCGCGCAGCTTGGCGATGGCGCGCCGATTTGAATGCGGCTTTGACTCTTTAACGCTTTCACTCTTTAACTTCCTTCGGTACTGAAATACACTCTGCCGCGCCATGCAACTGCAAACGCTGGACTGGGTGATCGTCGCGCTGTCGCTCGCGGTGGCATTCCTGCCGGTGCTGGTGATGATGCGGCGCGGCGGCGCCGACACTGCGGAATTTTTCACCTCGGGCCGCGCCGCTCCGTGGTGGCTGGTGGGCATTTCGCTGGTGGCCACCACCTTCAGCACCGACACGCCGAACCTCGTCACCAACATCGTCCGCGAAAAAGGCGTGGCCAACAACTGGCAGTGGTGGGCCTTCCTGCTCACCGGCATGACCACGGTTTTTTTCTACGCGCGGTTATGGCGGCGGCTCGGCGTGCTCACCGATCTGGAATTCTACGAGCTGCGCTACTCCGGCCGGCCTGCCGGCATCGTGCGCGGCTTCCGCGCGATCTATCTCGGGCTGTTTTTCAACTGCGTGATCATGGCCACCGTGAACCTCGCCGCGGTGAAAATTGCCAACGTGGTGCTGGGCGTGCCCTTGTGGCAGACCCTGCTCTTCTGCGCCGTCATCAATATCGCCTTCGCCGCCACCTCCGGCCTGTGGGGCGTGATGTACACCGACGCCATCCAGTTCGGCATCGCCATGACCGGCTCCTTCGCCGCTGCATATTTCGCCGTGAAGCAGCCGCAAGTCGGCGGGCTGGCCGGCCTGTTCGAGAAGATCGATCCGCGCACGCTCGCGCTGCTGCCCGACTTCAGCGACTGGGGCCTCACGCTTTCCGTGCTTGTTATCCCGCTCACCGTGCAGTGGTGGTCCGTCTGGTATCCGGGATCTGAGCCGGGCGGCGGCAGCTACGTGGCGCAGCGCATTCTCGCTTCGAAGAACGAAGCGCATGCCATGGGCGGTACGCTGCTCTTCAATATGGCGCACTACGCGCTGCGTCCGTGGCCGTGGATCATCGTCGCGCTCGCTTCCATGCTGGTGTATCCCGAGCTGGCGGACATCAAGCGTACCTTCCCGCATGTGGACGACCGCCTCATCGGCCACGACATGGCGTACCCCGCCATGCTGCGCTTCCTGCCGCCGGGGTTTCTCGGGCTGATGATTGCCGGCCTGCTTGCGGCCTACGTCTCCACCATTGCCACGCACCTGAATTGGGGCACATCCTACGTCGTGCACGATTTCTATCGCCGCTTCCTGCGGCCCGGCGCCAGCGAAAAGCACTACGTCGCCGCCGGTCGCTGGGTGACCGCGCTGCTGATGCTCGCGGCCGCGCTCTTCACTCTGGTGCTCGAAGACGCGCAGCAAGGTTTCACGCTGATGCTCTCGGTGGGCGCTGGCACGGGATTGCTGTACTTGCTGCGCTGGTTCTGGTGGCGCATCAATGCGTGGGCGGAAATTGCGGCCATGGCCAGCTCATTGATTGTTGCGCTGAGCTTCTTCGCGGCAGAGCGCGCAGGATATGGCGTAGCCTCGCACATCGCACTGCTCATCACCATCGCCGTCACAACCGTGGTGTGGGTGGCGGTCGCGTTTCTCTCTCCGCCCACCGACCGCGCAACGCTGGTCAACTTCTATCGCATCGCGCGCCCCGCCGGACCCGGCTGGGCTTCCGTGCGCGTCGAAGCCGGCGGCCAGCCTTCGCCCGACAACATCCCCGCCGCAGTCCTCGGCTGGACGCTGGGCGTTGCCTTCATCTACGCCGCGCTGTTCGGCGCCGGCAGTTTCCTCTACGGCCACACCGCGCAAGGCATGCTCTGGCTGGCCATTTTTCTCGCCAGCGGCTTCGGCCTGCTGAAGCTGCTCCTGCGCTTCACCCGCAACATGTAGCGGCGACCTTCAGGTTGCCACTTTGCGCCGCCGCGCTCTGGAATGCGGCGGCTCGCCGCCGCTTTGTCTACACCAAACGCACACATGATCCAAGTTCGCACGCGCGACGTTCGATGTGACATAAGCCATTCCCTGACCGCGTCCGGACAGGCCCTTCGCGTCGCCAAGCGACGCTCAGGCTAAACAAGACTGCCTGTCCGACCGCACACACGGCGGCGGGAATGCTGTTGACTTCCAGCGCACCGATTCCAATACTCGAGTCCTCAGGTCTGCCGCATGCGCCACTCGATTCGTGCCAGGCGGCCTAAGCAGCAAGTCCGGGACTCGGCACGCTACACGGCTGTCGTTAGGGAGGATTGCCGCATGGCCCAGGAATCCAACGCCATCGAGCAAGCGGTGTCGCGCGCGGTGCGCGACAATCTGGCCGCGCTGCAGCGCGCCTCCGACGAAGTGCATCAGGCGCTCTCCGACCTGAGCGCGGCCTGCGCCAGCACCCGTCCCGCCAACGCTCTGCCCGCGTTACTGCGCGCGCAATGCGCCGCTTCGGCGCTGGCTGCATCGCTGGAAGTGATCACGCGATTCATCGCCGGAACGTCGCAGCCCGCCAGCTTGGTGGCCGCAGGCGTGCCGATGGCTGCACCGGCGATTTCGCATCCGGCGCCGGTGATTGGTTCGGCTGCGGCGTCATCCGCTGCAGATGCGGGACGCGAAATGGGTTCGGAAGGCGGCCCGCTGCCCATCCCCACGGTGCACGTGCCGCCGATGCCGCCAACGGAAACCCCGGCGCGCCGCGCGGCATCTGAAACGGTAGCGGAGGAAGCGCCGCCCCAGCCCGTCGCGAAGTTCGAGTCGGCCAAAGCCGCGGCTAAAGCCGGGGCCGCGGTCGAGTTCGACGTGCGCAGCCTTCCGCAGGACGAGCAAGAGTTGCATCGCCGCGCCAGCCGCGTGGCTAAAGTTTCGATGCAAGACATCAAGATGCTCCGCCCCAACGATGTGAAAGACGGGCGGAAGAGCAAAGATTTGTGCGTGCGGTTGCGCGCCGATATCGATAAGGCGCGCAAAGAATACGACCGCCGCTTCAAAGCCATCCTCAGCCATCCCGTCGATTACTTCTACGACTGGATGGTGGACATCCTGGCCGACGGGGACGCCAGCTCACTCGGCGCTTATCCCTACCCGCGCTCCACGGGCCGCCAGTAAGCGCGTGGCGAAAGCACTCGCGCATCAAAAAGTGTCGCGAAAACACTCGCGCATCAGTAAGGAAGAACGATGACAGGGACCCCGAACCGCAGACTCGCATTTGGCTTTTGCTTTTTGCTGATTTCAGTCCTCACGCTGGCTCAAGTTCCGCAAGAAGGCCCCGGCCAGCTCGAAAGCTTAGCCCACGCGCTCGCTGACGATGGCACCGACTCGGCCTATTCGCGACTGGCAGACTTCGCGCAAAAAAATGCCGGCGCCGAAGCCGGCGCGCAGGCCGCGCTGGCCCTCGGCCACGCGGACCACAACCGCAGCCGCTACGACGCGGCCATGAAGTGGTACCTGCAAGCCGAAAAAAGCGAAGTGTTGCGCGAGTACGCTCTGCTGTTTGGCGCCCGCGCCGCGCGCAGTCGCGGAAAGGAAGACCAAGCCATTGCGCAATACCAGCGCCTGCGGCGCGACTTTCCCTCCAGCGTGCAGGACCCCGCGGCACTGGAAGAACTGGCGGATGCGGCCCTTGCCCTGGGCCAGGCAAGCACGGCGATGGAGGCGCTGGAAGGCTATGCGCCTGCCGCGTCCAGCCCGGTGCTGTTGCTGGTGCGCGCCAGAGCGCTGCATCAACTCGAACGCATGGAGGCGGCCGCCGATTACGCGGCCATCTACTATGGCTTTCCTTTGAGCACCGAAGCGCGCACCGCAGACGCCATGCTTTCGTCGCTGCGCCGCACATTGGGCGCAAAATTCCCCAGCATCCCCATCGAAAAGCAGGCCGCTCGCGCGGAAGCGCTGTTTGACCGCGACCGTTGCACGGAGGCGCGCGCCGAATTCACCCGGTTGCTGCCGCAGCTCGCCGGCGCGAAGCGCGACCGCGCGCAACTGCGTATCGCGCGGTGCCGTGTCCGTGCCGGCGCGCCCATCAGCGTGCTCAGCCAGCTCAACGTCGAGGATCCGGAAACCGATGCCGAGCGGCTCTACACGCTCTCGCAGACCTATCGCTCGCGCCGTCAGATTAGCGCCATGTTGAGAGCCGTCGAGGAGATCGTGACCCGCTACCCGCAGAGCCGCTGGACCGAAGACGCGCTCTACTCCACCGGAAATTACTACTGGGTGGAGCT
>JBOGNS010000081.1:0-6721 GCA_050747305.1 Candidatus Acidiferrales bacterium
GATTTTGGCGATCACCGGCAGTGCGGTGATGGCCAATCCCGTGCCGAGAAAGAGCATCAGGATTACGCGGCTGCCATTTGCGCCGACAAATTCCTCAGGCGCAAGCCAGCCCGCCCACATGCCCAGCGCGAAAGGCAGGATAAAATCGGCTACCGTAATTAACGCCGTGGGACGCCCCAGGCGGCGCAGCACGCGCGTGTCAACTTCCATTCCGCTCAGCAACAACAAAAACAGCAGGCCCAAGAAGCCCACTGTCTGGAGCAGATTGTGCTGCAATCCCGCGCCGGGGAATAGCCATTGATGCGCTTCGGGGAACCAGCGAGCGAACAGCGTGGGGCCCAGCAAGATTCCGCCGGCGAGTTCGCCAATCACCGGCGGCTGGCCCATCCGCCGCATCAGTTCCCCCAACCCGCGCGATACCAACAGCAGCAAGACAAGTTGCAAGAGCAAGCGCGCGAGCGCGGTCTCGGAGAGAGGCTCCATTGGGAGGAGAGTATATCTGAGTCGGAAACGGCAGCAGAGCGACAGGCGAGGCGAAACAGGAAAAAGCGATCCGCTCAGCCGTCGAGTATGTCGAGCTGAATTGTCTCAGTTTGCTGTCGGCCACCGACTATCGCTGACCGACCACCGATCACTAACCACCGGCCGCCTACTTCACTTCCCAGGTGTCGCCGGTGCGCAGGAGCTTCATCAGATCGCCCTTGCCGCGCTTGGCGATGACTTGCTGGATTTGATCGGTGATGCGGTCTTCGTAGCGGGGCTCGTCCCATGAGCGGAGTACGCCGAGTGGAACGGGGAAGCCGGGCATGGTGTCCATGCGCGAAAGCAGGAAGGCGTAGGCCGGGCTGGGGTTGTGTTCGTCGTGTACGACCAGATCTTTTTCGCTGGTACCGTTGCCAAGGTGGACCACCTCCAGCTCGAGACCATTGCGACGGATGCCCTTATCGCGGTTCTTGCCGAAGATGAGCGGTTTGCCGTGCTCGAGTGCGATGGTGTTGTCGCTGCGCACGTTTTTTTCGGTGAGCGTCTCCCACGCGCCATCGTTGAAGATGTTGCAATTCTGGAGAATCTCGATGAACGCGGAACCTTTGTGCGCCGCCGCGCGCTTCAGCACGGATTTCAGATGCGGCAAGAACACATCCACCGAGCGCGCCACAAATGTGGCCTCGGCGCCAATCGCCAGCGACAGCGGATTGAACGGCCGATCCGTCGAGCCATACGGCGTTGATTTCGCCTTCTTGCCCAACTCCGACGTGGGCGAATACTGGCCCTTGGTCAGCCCATAGATGCGATTGTTGAACAGCAGCACCTTCAGCCCAACGTTGCGGCGCAGCATGTGAATGGTGTGATTGCCGCCGATGGAGAGCGCATCGCCGTCGCCGGTGGCCACCCATACATCGAGATCCGGCCGCGTAATTTTCAAACCGGTGGCAATTGCGGGCGCGCGCCCGTGAATGGTGTGGAAGCCGAAAGTATTCATGTAATACGGGAAGCGGCTGGAGCAGCCGATGCCGGAAATCACCACGAACTTCTCGCGGGGGATG
This sequence comes from Candidatus Acidiferrales bacterium, assembly GCA_050747305.1. Classification (GTDB taxonomy): domain Bacteria; phylum Acidobacteriota; class Terriglobia; order Acidiferrales; family UBA7541; genus JBOGNS01. The sequence continues at coordinate 1,545 of JBOGNS010000081.1, forward strand.
CCCAGCTCAGGAAACACGGACTGCACGGCGGAGAGAATGGCGTAGTCGCCGCAGCCCGGGCACCAGCGCACTTCCTGGTCGGTCTGAAAATCTTTCTTCGTGTAGGTTGGAAGCGTTGCTGTGCTCATTTCGTTGTTGCTCCTACTTGCTGCGTTGCTGCGCAACGCGCCTCTACAAAACCGCTAGCCCTGGCTCGGAGATTCTTCTTCCGTCTCATCGCCGGCAGCATCGGCATCCAGGCGCAGGCCGAGGACTTCGAGAACCTTGGCTTCGATTTCAGACACCTTGAACGGCTTGCCCTGAATCTTGCCGTAGCTGATGGCGTCCACCAAATACTTGTCGCGCAGCACCTTCACCAACTGGCCCATGTTCATCTCGGGTACCAGCACTTTCTTATAGCGCAGGATCACCTCGCCGAGATTCTTCGGCAGCGGATTCAGGTACCGCAGATGCACGTGCCCGATGTGCGCCGGGATGCGCGCGTTCTTCAGCACCGCGCGGATCGCGCCGTAGGTTGAGCCCCACGAAATGACCAGCAGATCGCCGTTCGGATCGCCTTCGGGCACAACGTCGGGGACGTCCTGCGCAATGGCTTCGACTTTCGCGGCGCGCAGCCGCACCATTTTTTCGTGGTTCAGCGGCTCATAGTTCACGTTACCGGTGCGATCCTGCTTTTCGAGGCCGCCGATGCGATGCTCGAGCCCTTTAGTCCCCGGCACGGCCCACGGACGCGCCAGCGTCTCCGGGTTACGCCTGTAAGGGAGAAAGCCCTCGGGATTGGTTTCAAACTTCACGGGAATATTCGGCAACTCATCTGCTGTGGGGATGCGCCACGGCTCGGAACCATTGGCCAGATAGCCGTCGGAGAGAATAATCACCGGCACCATATACTTCATGGCGATGCGGCTCGCTTCGAGCGCAATCGCAAAGCAATCTCCTGGAGTCGCCGCGGCCAGCACGGGGATCGGCGCCTCCGAGTTGCGGCCGTAAAGAGCCTGTAACAGGTCGGCCTGCTCGGTCTTGGTGGGCAAACCGGTGGACGGCCCGCCGCGCTGGATGTCGCAAACCACCAGCGGCAGCTCGACCGCCACGGCCAAGCCCATCGCTTCGGTCTTGAGCGCCATGCCCGGACCGCTTGTGGTGGTGATGCCCAGCGCGCCGGCGTAGGCCGCACCGATCGCCGAGGTGACTGCGGCAATTTCGTCTTCCGCCTGGAAAGTGATCACGCCAAAATCTTTGAACTGCGAAAGTTCATGCAGTATGTCCGAAGCCGGCGTGATCGGATACGAGCCCAGGAACAGCGGGACACCGGCCTTCTGCGATGCCGCGACAAATCCCAGCGCCAGCGCCGTGTTGCCGCTGATGTTGCGATATAGGCCGGGCGACAACTTCGCCGGCGGAATTTCGTAGCTCACCTGAAACGCTTCGGTGGCTTCGCAATACGCGTAGCCCGCCTTCATCGCGCGTTTATTGGCTTCGGCCAGCAGCGGCTTGGTCTTGAACTTGTCGTCCAGGTAGCGGAACGTCGGGTCCATCGAGCGGTTGTAGAGCCAGTAGCACATGCCCAGCGCGAAGAAATTCTTGCAGCGCTCGACGCTCTTGGCATCCAGGCCGAGGTCTTGCAGCGCCACCGCGGTGAGGTGGGAAAGCTCGATGGGGAACACGCGGTACTTATCGAGCGAATGGTCCTCCAGCGGATTCACGCTCATCTGCGCTTTCTTCAGGTCCTGTTCCTTGAAGTTGTCGGTGTTGGCGATGAGCACACCGTTGGCCTTCAGGTCCGCGACGTTCATGCGCAGCGCGGCGGGGTTCATGGCGATCAGCGCGTCCACCGCGTCGCCCGGAGTGAAAATATCAATCGCGCCGAAGTGAACTTGGAAGCCGCTTACCCCGGGCAGCGTGCCCGCGGGCGCGCGAATCTCCGCCGGGTAGTCGGGGAAGGTGGCCAGGTCGTTGCCGTAGAGCGCTACGGTATTGGTGAACTGGCTGCCGGTGATTTGCATGCCGTCGCCGGAATCACCGCAGAAGCGAATAACGGCGCGGTCCAGCACTTCGCGCTTGCGTGACGTTTTCGGCGGCGCCTGGGTCAGTGTAGCCATGATTGCTAGAAGCTTCCTTCCTGTTCTTTACCTGCTTCTTGGTCATCCATCTTAGTTCGATGCCGTTACTCTGCGTAACGCATCAAGGTTAACATAGCCGCCGCGATGCAACCACTTGCCGCGGCTGCCGCGTGTCAGAGCAACAATGCAAAAGAACGCCTCGCAGCACGCAGGTTTCTTACGGTTTCTTGTGGTCGGAATCGCGCTAACCGCTGGGCACATCGGAAGGGCCAAAAACTAATGCTTGACAATTCGCTTTTTGTTCGCCTATAGTGCGCGGCGGTAGAGGAACGGAGGCGAAGGGTCGGCCGCGTTGTCCATCCGGACTCTCACGGTCAGCCCTTCGTTCTCCGTAAAGGTAGGACAGACCTCCCGGTCTGTCCTTTCAATCACGCGGCTCGAATCGCCTTTCCGCGCAGCTCGAATCGCACCCTTTGCCATCGCCATCCCGCTATGCACTTGCTCGTCGTCGCAGGGTGGTGTGTGCCCGGGTGCAGGCGAAATCGGACAGGGCGGGAGGCCTGTCCTACATTGCTCTTACGGCACGGCCTACTTGCGGGCGTAATCTATGCGGCCCATACTCAGAGTAATGAACGCGATGGCGATCCGCGCTGCTGTTGGCTCTGTCTGTGTGTTTTTCTGCGCATTCGCTCCGGAACTTCTCGCGGATGAGTTGAAGCTGAAGGATGGCTCGAAAATTTCGGGCAAGATTGTGGGGTTCGAAGGCGAATCGTTTAAGGTGGAGACGAGCTACGGCTTCGCGTTGGTGCGGCGCGACAAGGTGGTTTCGATCAACGTGAACGACGACAAGTCAGACGCGGCGAAGTCGGCGTCGACCGCCGAGGCCGGCAAGACGGCGTCCAGCAAAGCAGAAGGGAAGGTCGCGCCAAGCAGCGGCGAATCTGCGATTAGCGCAGCTTCCAATTCTGCTGCGCCGCCAAGTTCACAGTCCGCGCAGGGACCGCAGCGCGGCGCAGCGACTGCGACCGGCGTGGCCGCGAGTTCCGCGCCGCTGAGGGAGCCGGCGAACCGTGAGTCCGTCGAAGGCACGTCCTACATCAACCATACCTACGGCTTCCGCATGTATAAGCCGCCGAGCTGGCGCGTGATCGAAGGCGCGCAACGGCTGCTGCCGAGCGCGCTGGTAGCCATGGGAACCAGCGACGAACGCACGCTGATGGTGCTGGGCCGGGCACGCGGCGCTGGCCCCGATGGTATCGGGGCTGGCGCGCTGGATGCGCACGTCAGCGCCACCGATAGCCAGCTTCGCCAGGTGTACGGCAACTATCGCGTGCTCGAGGACCAGCACACCGTGATCGCCGGCGTACCAGCCATCGAGCGGCGCTTTCGCGGCACGGTGGATGAGCGCGACTGGTCGTGTGTGTTGGTGAGCTTCGCGCGCGGCGGCGGCATTTACACCATCCTGGGCATGACCGCCGCCGATTCCGACCTGATGCAGATCCAAGAGAACGTAATCGCCCGCGCGCTAGCCAGCCTCGAATTCACTCCGTAGAATTGTCACCGAACCCGTCGCCTGCTGGCTTTCACGTCTTTTCGCTTGCCATCAGCCATTGCACGCGTGAATATAAGCGTAGCGGCGCCCAGCTTCGCGCGGGCCCAGTTCCGGTTAAGTTCGGTGTGACGGTTTTTCGCGCGCCAGCCTAACGTAGCGGAACACCCGCCGGCAGGCACGCCGTTTGATCCTGCTCCTTTTCATAGGCTCTGTTCTGGCGTTGGAATTGCGGAACAGAAATCGCGGAGGTGCTCATGCTCGTTTACGCGCTGGTGTTGTTTGGCTTGGCGGCAGCATTGGGATTCCTGATGCTCACGCTGCGCGCGCTCGGTCGGTCGTGGCCGCTCGGGTTGGCGCTGGTGCATGGTTTGTTCGCGGCGTCCGGATTAGTGCTGGTGCTTTACGCAGTGCTGACGGTCGGCGCCGATCGCCGGCTGGGGATTGCCGCGGTGCTGTTCGTGCTCGCTGCTTTGTTCGGCTTCACGCTGTTGATCCAGCATTTGCGGCGAAAGACCCTGCCCTCGGTGCCAAGCATCCTTTTGCACGGCTTGACGGCGCTGGTGGCTTTTCTGCTGCTGCTTCTATACATCAGCACCGGCGGCTGAAGGAGGTTGCCACGTGACGAAGCGAGTTCTGTTGTTTGGTCATCCGCTTCACCCCATTACTGTCCATTTGCCGATCGGCTTGCTCGTGACTACGACCGTGTGGGACATCCTGGGCCTGGTGCGGCCCGAGCCGTTCTGGTGGCAACTCGCGTTCTGGACATTGGCGGCGGGCCTGGCTACCGCCTTGTTCGCCGCCATAACAGGATTGTTCGATTTGCTTTCCATGGCGCCGCGTCACCCTGCGGTGCCAACCGCATTGCGTCACCTCGTCAGCATGCTGCTCGCAGTCACTCTGTATGGAGGCAGTTTTCTCTTCCGGGTGACGTCGCTGCCCGGCGTAACCAACAACCGCGCGGTCGCCGTGGGCCTCGGATGGTTGGGCTTGTTAGCCCTTTTGTATGGAGGGTTGCAGGGTGGCCGGCTTGTGTACGAGGCTGGCGTCGGCACCCGCTTCGAATCGCCGGCGTCCGGTGAACGCGCCGCAGAACACGAAAGGAGGCCCGCAGCCTAGCGCTTTGTTGAGGATCTCGCGCGCCAAACCGACGCGGGTTTGGCGGGGGGCACGCTGCAACAGGTTTCCATGTAGCGGCGACCTTCAGGTCGCCAGTTTGCGGGTCTGGCGCCGGCCTCATTCGAACGGCGGGATGTTCCTTGTTCTCGTTTAGCAGCCCGCCTGCCAAAGCGGACAGGCAAGAGTGCCTGTCCTACCGCAACGCGCGTGCATTTTTTGCTTGCCACGGTTTACCGCATTCCACTAGAGTGTCCCTTCCCAGTCCGGTGCATCAGCCCGTGGTGTCCCAGTCCCTAGGGAGGGAGAATGTGGACCAACAAGAAACCAGAGCCGCCGAAGACTCCGGCCAAGCCGGCAGTAGCGCCACCCGCTGCCGCGCCGCCGAGCGCGCCGCCTCCGGTTGTGGAGGAACCAAGAATGAGCACGACTGAACCGATTCGTACCGCGCC
>JBOGNS010000082.1:0-2935 GCA_050747305.1 Candidatus Acidiferrales bacterium
CACGTTGTCCGGCGCGCGCACCACGATGGCATCGAGGCCGTCCAGCGCCATGCGCCTGCGCACGCGCTCCAGTTTTTCGTGATCAATCGGATGCAGCATGTGAATTCACGTCGCGATTCGAGAATCGCGTCATCCTGAGCCCGCCCATTCGGGCGAAGGATCTCCGGGGTTAGTCTTACAAATCGAACCCCTGAGATTCCTCAGTCGCTGTTCGCGCTCCTAAGGAGCGCAAACAAATCGCTGCTTCGGAATGACATGTCTGCGCGTTGGCGCAGCCCCTCGGCGTTGCTCGGGACAGGCAAGCAGCGCACCTATGTTTCTCTACTCCACGAGAGTTCCTTGCCTTTGATCAGGCGGTAGAGCGCCGTGTGCAGCGGCGCAGGGATGCCGGCGCGAGCCGCTTCGCGCGCGATGGCCCCGCCGAGGAAGTCTACCTCAGTCCGCAGGCGGTGCTGCACGTCGTAGAGCATTGAGGGCGGGTGGTCGGTCTGCGCGCCGATCTTGTTCATCTCCCACGGGTCTTCGTGCAGCGTGATGCCGAGAGCGGCGGCCACGCGCTTGCCTTCATCAATCAAATCGTGCAGCAGGCCGCCGAGGTCGCCGAAGTTTGCTTCTTCAGCAAATTCTTTGCAATGCGGCAGCTCGGTGAGCGCAGAAACCGAATTCACCGAGGCGTTGAAGATGAGCTTCGACCACTGCGCCGGGCGCGCGTCGCGCAACGCTTCAGCCTTGAGCCCGCCGGCGTTGATCAGCACGGCCAGCTCTTCTACCAGCGCGAAGGGTGTCGCCGTAGGCTCGTAGGGTCCCAACCAGGTGGCGGTGTCGAGTTCCATCTTCACGTGGGTGTCGCTGAGCCGCGAGCCGCTCATGAACGTGGTGCCGCGCATCACGTAGCCGCGCGTGTGCGACGCGATCACCTCTTCGCCGCCCAGCCCGTTCATCGCCGAGAGCACCGCGCCTTCGGAAAACAAATGCGCCACGGGCGCGATGCCTTCAGCAGCTTGCAGCGCCTTGGTGGCCACGATGCCAAAGTCAAATTTCGGCAGCTTGGCGGGATCGGTCGCAGCCTTAAGTTGCGAAGTAAAATCGCGCTTGCCACTGACGCGCAGGCCCTCTTTATTCAACCCGCGCGCGTGCTCTTCACGCCGCACGAAGGCCCACACTTCGGCCACGCGCGCCAAATGTGCTGCGTACATGCTGCCGATTGAACCGCAACCAATGATGCAGATGCGTTTGGACATTTCGCGGGACTATGGAGTGCGGGAGCGAAGCTCCCGCTTTGTTTTGAGCTGGAGCGATTCGTAACAACCTCGGCAAGCTGAAAACAAAGCGGCAGCTTTGCTGCCGCACTCCAAAGCGCGGCTTCGCCGCGCCTCAACGCTTTAACTCTTTGACTCTTTCACTTTTTCACGTTTCGAATTGACGCGAACTCCCCAGTCGCGGCCGCGCGCCGCTTGCTTGAGCGACTGATAGACGGCGTCGGCGTTGTTGTAGGAATCGAGAATCATCACGCCGCGGGCGGCGAGCGCGTCCTGCAAGGCGGCGCAAATGGTGTGCAGCGGCGCCGCGCCGCCTTCGCCTACGCCTTTTGCGCCGTTGTAAGTGAAGGGCGACGGGCTTTCCATGTGACCGTAGGCGATGCGCGGAATATTCACCGTAGTCACCGGCGTGTAATCGCTGAACGTGCTGGTCAGCAGGTTGCCCGCCGCATCGTAGGCGCAATTTTCCATCAGCGCCGCGCCGATGCCGTGCGAAGTGGCGCCGTACACTTGCCCTTCGACAATCGCGGGATTCACCGCGCGCCCGCAATCGTCCACCGCGGCATAGGCAAGGATGCGCGGCTGGTGGGTGTCGCGGTCAATTTCTACTACGGCAATGTGCAATTGCGCGGCGTAGGTCAGCGTAAGGTTGCCGTACTTGCGTTCGATGTCCGGCACCTGGAACGGCGCGCGATAGACGTAGCGGCAGTTGAGCGTGACGTCCATCAACTCATCCGGCAGGATGGCCGTGTTCACATTCACGATATTCGCGAGGCCGAAGTAATTGATGGACTTGGCGCGGTCGCCTTTCACCCACACTTCCGGGCCTTGCTGCCCCATGCCAAATTCGATTTTGTCCGGTTTGCTCTTTAGAGAAAACGCGGCCAGCCGGCGAATTTCGTCTTTCAATTTGTTCGCTGCGCCGTGTACCGCCGACAGTCCCTTCACCACAAACTGGCTGGCGTAGGTGCCGGTGTGTCCGGTGTGGACGTTGCGCTCGCTATCGAAACCGGGGCGCACGGTGACCGCATCCGGCGTGACACCGAGCGCGTCAGCCACCACCTGCGACACCACCGTCTCGTGGCTCTGCCCTTGCGGCACTGAGCCGACGCTGACCACGATGTCGCCGTAAATATCCAGCTTGATCGTGGCCGCTTCCGACTGCCCGGAAAACGGCGCATGCGGATTGATGATGCGCGACTGTCCAAAATTATTGGTGCCGGAGTCGAGCGTGGTGCCGATGCCCATGCCCACCAGCCGGCCTTCGCGCCGCATGCCTTCGATCATGCGCTGCCACTGGTTCCAGCCGATTTTTTCCTGCGCCATCTCCAGCATGGCGGCGTAGTCGCCGGAATCGTAAACGCAACCGTTGGGCGTGGTGTACGGAAACGCTTTCGCCGGGATGTAATTGCGATTGCGAATCTCCACCGCGTCGAAGCTGAGCTGGTGGGCGCAAATGTCCAGCACGCGCTCGAGGAACCACAGGTGCTGCATGCGCGAGTAACCGCGATTGGGGCCGACCGGGCATTTGTTGGTGACGACTTGATTGAAATCGAAGCGGCAATTGCGGAATGCATAGGCCCCGGGCAGCACTTGCGACCAGATCACGCAGCCCAGCGGCTCGTAGCGCGGGAAGGCGCCGCAGTCGTCCACGTGCCGCGACGTGATGCCGAGGA
>JBOGNS010000083.1:0-20138 GCA_050747305.1 Candidatus Acidiferrales bacterium
AGGTGGAGGAGTTTGCGCCGCAGCTTTCGTTTTTCTTCAACGCGCACAACGACCTGCTGGAGGAGACTGCGAAATTTCGCGCCGCGCGCCGGCTGTGGGCGCGGCTGATGCGCGAGCGCTTCGGCGCGCGCGATGCGCGGTCCATGATGCTGCGCTTCCACGCGCAGACGGCGGGCAGTTCGCTCACCCAGCAGCAGCCGGAAAATAATCTGGTGCGGGTGGCCATCCAGTGCCTGGCGGCGGTGCTGGGAGGGTGCCAATCACTGCACGCCAATGCGCTGGATGAGGCGCTGGCGCTACCGACGGAACAGGCGGCGTTGCTTGCGTTGCGCACCCAGCAGATCATCGCGCATGAAACTGGCGTAACCAACACGATTGACCCAGTGGCCGGCTCTTACGCCATCGAGGAGCTCACCGATGAAATCGAGCGGCGCGCGGTAGCCTACATCGAACGCATCGACGCGGTGGGCGGCATGCTGCGCGCCATCGAAGCGGGCTACGTGCAAGGCGAGATTCAGAAAGCGGCGTTTCAGTATCAGCAGGCGGTAGAGCGTCGCGAGCAGATCGTGGTCGGCGTGAACCAGTTCGTTGCGGAGGAAGAGAAACCGATCTCCACATTGCGCGTGGACCCACAGATCGAGCGCGCGCAAATCGAGCGCGTGCGCGCCTTGCGCGATCGGCGCGATACGGCGAAAGCGACCGCGGCCGTCGCTAGAGTAGAGGCCTGCGCGAAATCGGGCGAGAACCTGATGCCTGCAATCCTCGCCGCCGTGGAGGCGTACGCTACCGTGGGCGAAATCTCGGATGCGTTGCGCGGCGTCTTTGGGGAGTACAAGGAATCGGTGATCGTCTAAAAAGCCGCGCACCGGACAGAGCGCCCCGAGAAATCACTTCGTGTCTTTTCGACAAGACCGGAGTCTTTGCCGCACAAACCGCGCGAAGCAAGCTTCGCGCGGAGAGAACGGCGGCAAGCCGCCGCACTCCACACTTCGTGAGGGACAATCCTGCGCATGAAATTGTATTTGGCATCGGGGTCGCCACGGCGGGCGCAGATATTGCGCGACGCGCACATCGCGTTTGAAACGGTGGCGGCGCCGGTGGATGAGTCGGGCCGCGCAGGCGAGGCGGCGTTACAGCGCGTGGCGCGCCTGGCACAAGCAAAGGCCGAAGCAGGGCTGGAGTTAGTCAGGCGTGGTACGGGCGGCGCAGCAAAGCTTGCCCACGAGGCGCTGGTGATTGGGGCGGATACGGAAGTGGTGATTGATGACGAAGTGTTGGGCAAGCCGGAGTCGGATGAGGATGCGCGGCGGATGTTGCGGCGGCTGTCGGGGCGGACGCATGAGGTGATCACCGGTGTAGCGTTGATTCGCCTGCCGGATGACGAGAGGCGCGTGGAGCACGAAGTGACGCGGGTAACGTTTGCAACGCTCAGCGAAACGGAAATTGCGGCGTACGTGGCGAGCGGAGAGCACCGCGATAAGGCGGGCGGATATGCGATCCAGGGGCGCGGCGGCACGTTTGTGACGCGCGTCGAGGGCTGCTATTTCAATGTGGTGGGGCTGCCGCTGGCGCGGGTGTGGCGGATGATGCGGGAGATGGGATGGACGTAGGACAGGCGTCCTCGCCTGTCCTTCTCGAACTGTCAAAGACCATCGCTACAGGCAAAGTCGGAAAAACGGAGAAAAAACCGGACAGACCCTTCGGCAAAGTCGCCTCAGGGTAAACGGGAGGTCTGTCCTACTTTTTTTCTTCTGCGGGCTTTTCTTCGGGCTTTTCGCTGCCGCGCACGGAATCCTTGAAGTTGCGGATGCCTTCGCCCAGCCCGCGCGCGATTTCGGGAATTTTACGGCCGCCGAAGATCAGCAGCACGATCACTAGGATGATGATCCACTCACCGGGGCCGGGCATGCCAATCAGCGGAAGCGGCGGGGCAAACAGGTGCATGGGATTCCTCCCCAAAACGATTCTAGGCTTGCCGGGTTGCGGCGTCAACCGGGTTGGAGAGGTTGGAGAGGTTGGAGGCGGAAGTTGGAGGTTGGAGGCCGGCGTTCGGCGAACAGCGGCGGGAAGCGGAGCATGAAAAGCAGAACGCGGAAGTCAGGCATCGGACTTCAGACTTCCGACACTACCCATCTCAGGAGCGACTAACGTCCTCGAGCCGAAGTAGGGGCCTGGTCAGACAGGTGGGACCGCCGCCGCCGTTGATCGAGATTTCGCTGCCGGGGAAGGTGCGGACGTCGAAGCCGGCATCGCGCAACCGCTGATTGGTGCGGCGATTTTCTTCCAGCGCGAGCAGGCGGCGATTGCCGAGCGCGAGCACGTTGCAGGCCAGGGTGGCGCGCTCGTTGGGATCGATTTCGATAAATTGGAAGCTGCGCCCGCAGAGCAACTCCACCGTTTCCACCGCGAGCATCTCGAGATCTACGAGCGCGACGCGGTCGTCGAGCATGCTGATGAGCGACATGAGATGCAGGCAGCCGGCGGGGCCGGGGCCGTGCAGGAGCGGCGCGGCGATCACGTCGATGCCGTGGATTGCCAGCAGCCCGCGGAGCTGATCGAGGCCGGCGGTATTGGTGCGATAGCCACGGCCAGCAAGAATGGTGGACTCGTCGAGCCACACCAGATCCCCGCCCTCGACGGTACCCGGCTCCTGAATTTTTCCGAGCAGCGGCACGCCGCGCGCGGCAAGAAATTCGGCGTGCCTGGCGGGCTCGGCGGAGCGCGCGGGTTTGCCCATGCGCAATGCGACGATGCCGTGGTCGGTGGGGAAGGACGCGTCGTGACAATACACGGCATCGAGCGAAAAGCCGTTGGCTTCGGGCAGCGACACGACTTCCGCGCCGGCGGACTCCAATTCGGCGCGCATGGCGTCGTGCTGCGCCTGAGCCGCGCGAACATCCGGCTCATGCAGAAAGCACAATTCGCGCCATCGGCCGGCGCGGTCGGGATTGGCCCAGCCGGCGCAGCGGGTCGGGCAAATCATCACGCGGCGCAGCGGTGCGACCATGGAGTGGCCGCCGTAGCGTTTGTCGGTCATGCGGAGGGCAGTATAAAGGAAGTTTTCCTCCATAACCTCACAGAATGATGCGTTCGTCGGCGGCGCGGCGCGTGACGCGCTCGCGGTCGAGATATTCGAGCAGGGGGATGGCGTATTTGCGGCTGATGCCGGTCAACTCTTTGAAGGCGGCAATGGGCAGGCGGTCACCGCGTGTTTGCTTGTAGGTGACGAGTTGCTCGCGCAATGCGGCGATGGCCGCGCGATGAAAGATCAGTTCTTCGCTGACTTTGACCAGCACGCCTTCGCGCAGCAGTAGTTGCAGGATTTTCTGCGCGCGTTTGCCTTCGATGGCCAGCTTGCCGAGCACTTCTTTCACCGGAGGGACGGCCAGTCCGGCGCGGGCGAAGGCTTGCTCGATTTGTTCGCGCGCGCGGGCTTCTTCGGGGGCGAGCGCGATGGCGCGGCCCGCGCGCTTCACCAGGTCGCCGGTAACGGTGACGGCGGCGGAACGCGCGGCTTCATCCAGCGCGGCGCGAAAAAGGTCAGGCCCCAAGCCGGGTGCGGCGCGCTCCCGCAGGTCTTCTTTCGAGAGGCCTTCCATCAGGGGATTGGATTTGTGGAAAGCGTCGAGCTGCTCGCCGATGCGGCGGACCGTATCGGCCAGCAGTTGCGCGGATACCATCAGCAAAGGCTGCTGGCCGATTATGCGCAGCGTGCCCGCGGTTGCCAGTTCTGCCGCAGCCGCGCGCACATCGGATTCCAGCCGGCCGGTGCGGGCGACGAGTGAAGGCAGGTCCCAGGCGCGCGGATCGAATTCACAGAGTGCGGCGAGGATTTCAGCCGCAGCGCCCGTTTCCAGGGCGGTGAGGAAGCGGCGGACGCGCGGGCCATCGCGAGCGAGCTTGTGGCGCGGCGCGAGCGCATCGAGTACGACACCGCCGCCGATGGTAATCACCGGGGAGAACTGCCGCAGAATGAAGCGATCGCCGGGCAGCACGAGCAGCGGCTCGCTAAGGCGAAGTTGCGCCAGCGCGGAATCGCCTGCGCGCAACTGTGCGCCTTCCAGCAATTGTACCTCAGCGATGCACTCAGCGGTGCCCTGGTGGAAGTGGGCGCGCGCTCGGTTCTTCAGCGTGCGGAACGACGGCAGTAGTTGGATGCGAGCGTCGATTTGCGCGGTGGGAACAAACCGGCCGGGCGCAGCGAGCACCATTCCGCGGCGCACGTCGTCGAGGCTCACGGCGGCGAGATTGAGTGCGGTGCGCTGGCCGGCCTGCGCGCGCTCCACCTGCTGGCCGCCGGATTGAATGCCGCGTACACGCACGCTCCGCCGCGCGGGGAACAACTCGACTTCGTCCTCGACGGCCACGGCGCCGGAAACGAGCGTGCCGGTGACCACGGTGCCGAAGCCTTGCATCGCGAAAGCGCGGTCAATCGGCAGCCGGAAGTAGCGGCCGGCGTCTTTGGCAGGGACGGAGGCGGCGATGCGCTGCAACTCTGCGCGGAGTTGATCGAGCCCGTCACCGGTGCGCGCGCTTACCGGCACAACAGGCGCGCCATCGAGAAACGAGCCGCGCAGAAATTCTTCCACTTCGAGGCGCACCAGGCCAAGTGTCTCGCCGTCCACTGCGTCGGATTTGGTGATGACGGTGACCCCGCGCGGAATGCCGAGCAGGCGGCAGATATCGAAGTGCTCGCGAGTTTGCGGCTTGATGGATTCGTCGGCGGCAATCACCAGCAGAACGAGATCGATGCCGCCCACACCGGCAAGCATGTTCTTGACGAAGCGCTCGTGGCCGGGCACGTCCACGAAGCCGAAGCGGGTCTCACCGGCGTCAAGAAAGGCGAAGCCCAGATCAATCGTGATGCCGCGGCGCTTTTCTTCAGCGAGGCGGTCAGGGTCGGTGCCTGTGAGGGCGAGCACCAGGGAGGATTTGCCGTGATCAATGTGGCCGGCGGTGCCGACGATGACGTGCTTGGTGGGCGAGGCCCGTGATTCGTGACTCGTGAATTGTGACTCGTAACTTGTGACTCGTGAATCGGGCATGGCAAGCATCGTTGATGCTAGTGGCAGAACGGGGTTGGGTCAAATGCAGGTCAGATGCACGTGGACGGGGCGACTCACGCGGGGCGCGCGGACCGGCGTCGCGAAGCGTCGGCGATTTCCTTCAGGATGGCGTTGGCTGCGGCCAGCGGGTCGTGCGCTTCGATAATCGGGCGGCCGATCACGAGATAGTCGGCGCCGTCTCGGATGGCGTCGGCAGGGGTGGCGACACGCGATTGATCGCGCCAAGCCGTGGCTTTGGGCCGAACGCCCGGAACGACGATGGTGAACCGCTTGCCGCGCATTCGGCGCAGGGCGCGCAACTCATGCGCCGACGCCACTACGCCATCTAGGCCCGCCTGTCGCGCCAGCCGTGCCAAGTCAATGACGCGGGTTTCTGGGATACCGCGAATGCCGACGCGGTCGAGTTCGCTTTCATCCATGCTGGTCAGCAGAGTGACGGCGAGCAACCGCGGCCGGGGACGCACGTCGGAAACAGCACGGGCGCTGGCGCTCATCATCCTGTAGCCGCCCAGCGCGTGCACGTTGACCATACGCACTCCGGGCAGTTGGGCGGCGGCGCGCACTGCGCCGGCGACGGTATTGGGGATGTCGTGAAATTTCAGGTCGAGGAATATGCCCTGGCCGAGGGAAGCAACCTGCTCGACGGCGCGCGGCCCCTCAGCCGTGAAAAGCTGGGCGCCAATCTTGAACATGCCAGCGAAAGGGGCTAAGCGGCGAGCCAGCGTCAAAGCCGGCGCGAGGCGATCAAAATCCAGCGCTACGATCAACCGATCGCGGGATGTGCTGGGCGTAGTAGACACGTCGCTTGGGTACGTGCAGCAACTCGATCTTGACCTGGCCTACACCGCGCTCCACCAAGTCCAAGTCGCGGGCGACCCGGAACGAGAGGTCGATTTCGCGGCCTTCGATGTAGGGGCCGCGGTCGTTGATGCGCACCACCTTGCTGAGACCGTTGGCGGGATTGGTGACCCGCACCAACGAGCCTAGCGGTAGCGTCAGGTGGGCTGCCGTCGGCGCATACATATCATAGATTTCGCCGTTAGCGGTGAGCCGGCCATGGAAGTAAGGGCCATACCAACTTGCCAGACCCTCCCAAGAGTGTAGAGAGGGCAGTTCCGGGTCAGGCGGACGCACGTCTGCGGGGGCGACGAGTACCGGGGCGACGACCAGGATTACAAGGGCAGCTCGGAAGCCCGCCCAGGATTGGAAGAGTTTGGACCACATAGTTGAGTCTCATGCCTCCCAAAAATCCCCCAATTTTAACACGCCATTCACATTAGATGCTAGAAGTTTGTTTGGGAGCTGTACCCGGTAGGCTACTGATATTTAGGCACTTATTTCTGCGACACCAGACTTCTAGCGCGGAAACCAGCTTTTCGCTGGCCTTTGGGTCAATAAAGTGGGCGGTGCCGACCTGTACCGCGGAGGCCCCAACGACCAGGTATTCCACCACGTCGTCCACCACTTCGATGCCGCCCAGCCCAACCACGGGTATGGAAACGGCCGAAACCACTTCATGGACCAGCCGGAGGGTGATGGGTTTGATGGCTGGGCCGGAAAGGCCGCCGGTCGGGTTACCGAGGCGGGAGCGGCCGGTGGCAGGGTCGACGGCCATGGCAGGGTAGGTGTTGGCCACGGTGAGCGCGTCAGCGCCAGCGTCGGCAGCCGCCCGGGCGATGGGGCGAATGTCGGTAACGTTTGGGGAGAGCTTGACCCAAAGGGGCCGGTTGGCGGCTGACCGGGCGGCGGCGACGACCTCAGCGGCCATGGCTGGGTCGCTGCCGTACTGCGTACCGCCCCGTTTCACGTTGGGACAGGAGATGTTGAGTTCATAGGCGGCGAGGCCTTCGGCGTCTTCGAGCACACGAATCACTTCGACGTATTCCTCGGTGGTGCAGCCGAAGACGTTGGCGATGATCGCGGTGCGGTATTGGCGCAGGGCAGGGAGCTTTTCAGCGACGAAGGCGCCTACGCCGACGTTTTGCAGGCCGACAGCGTTGAGCATGCCGCTGGCCGTGGGATAGAGGCGCGGCTCCGGGGCGCCTTCCATAGGCTGGATGGAAAGTCCCTTGACTACGACGCCGCCGAGGCGGTTCAGATCCACTAACTCCGCGAATTCGACTCCGTAACCGAAGGTGCCGCTGGCGGCAAGGATAGGGTTGGAAAGGCGCAGCGCGCCGATTTGCACGCTGAGGTCAGGGGCGCTGGACTGACTCACTTGGGCGAGTCTAGCAGGGAATCGGGCGTGGCGACTTCAATTTTTTTTGGCGGAGCGAGCGCTTCGTGCAGCACGCGGCCGGTGGCCTCGGGGAGTACGATGCCCGCCAGCGCGGCCAGGGTCGGCGCAATGTCTGCGGGCGTTGCCGGCTGCGCGTACTTGCCGCCGCGAATACCCGCGCCCCACAGCAGCACGGGCACCCGCGTGTCGTAGGGATGCGCGGTGCCGTGGGTGGCGGGCGTGGAGCTTCCGCGGCCGGGCACGAAGAACCAGTTGAGCTTGGGCACGATGATGAGATCGCCGCTGCGCTCGGGGAAATAGTTGAGCGCGGCGGCGCGCTCCACCGGGTCGGGACTTTCGCGCAGCTCGGGCAGCAGGTCGCCGCGCAGCACGCGCGCCACGCCGGGAACGCTGTGGATGGCCGCGATTACTTCGTCGAGGACGGGGGGATCCTCCAGCAGCCGCTGGTACACGCCATCCGCGAAGTAGAAATCGGTGTACATCTGCGCGATCACGTGGCGGCCTTCACCGAAGTGCTTCTCCAGCACCTTCATCGCAGCGTCGATCGTGCGGCCGGTGGGTACCCGCCCGGCATCTTCGCCTAAATCGTTCATTTGCTCCGGGACGCCGGCGACGCCATGATCGGCGGAGAGCGCAACCGTGTAATTGCCTTTTCCCACTTCGTCATCCAGATAGTCGAGCAGTCTGCCGATGGTGGCATCGAGGCGCACCAGCGTGTCCTGCACCTCGAAGCTGCGCGGGCCGAAGTCGTGACCTACGCCATCGAGGGTGGCGAAACTGATAGCGAGCAGATCGGTAGCGGCGTGGCGCTGGCCCAGGTCGAGCGCGTCGACCGCGGTGCGCGCCATGCGCGCCACATACTCATCGGCAAACGGGCTATCGTTCCAGGCGCGGTAGAAGTCCGCATCCGGGCGGAGGGTACCGTTGCGCAAGCGGTGCGGAAACCGCGCGGTCCAGTGCGGCGGCTGGGGACGTTCGCCGGGCGCGGAGTCCTTGTAAAGGTATTTCGAGCGGGCCAGCGAAAGCGTCCACTTCTTGCGCACATCTTTCGCCACGGGGTTGGAGCCAAAAAAGGCTTGCAGAAATGGTTGCGCCGGATATGCCTGAGAAGTGGTCCAGATGCCGTCCTCGGCCAGCCACACTACTGCGTCGGCATCCTTTCCTGCCAGCATGATGGCGCTGCGCGCCTTGCGGGAGAATGCCGCGACGCGCGCCTGTTCCTTGCCAAGTTGCTCGCGCAGCCGCTGGGCGAGGGTGGGCGTGCGGAGAAAGATGGCGCTTTCACCGCCGTGGAGCGACTCGCCAAAGGTAACCAGCGGCGTATCGTAATCGCGCGTACAGCTTTCGCTGGCCCCGGAGGCGCGGTTCCACCAGGAATTGAGAATCATGCCGTGCACGGCGGGTACCGCTCCGGTGGAAATCGTGGCGTGGCCCGCGCAAGTCACGGTGTTCAGATAGGGGTAGGCGCCTTCGGTGAACCATGCGCCTTGGTCCACGAGCCGCCGCAGGCCCTTGCTCCACTGGTGGCCATAGGCGGTGATGTAGTCCGAGCGCATTTGATCCACAACCAAGATGACGAGGAGCTTGGGTCGAGCGGGCGCCTCCTGCGGCTGTGCGGCGGCAGGCTGCCAAGCGGGCGCAGCAAGCGCCAGCACGACGAGCAGCGCGAGCGAAATTTTCATACTGCGAGGCATCCAGGCAACCGTGTAAGCGAACCGCAGTCTATCATTTTGCGACGAAGATTGTAGCGGCGACCTTTAGGTCGCCATCGTGCTCTACGCCGCCGACCAAGAATGACGACTTTGCGATTCAAAAATGGCGACCTGAAGGTCGCCGCTACAAGATAGGATGGCTGAAGGGGAAGGGCGGGTTGTGCTAGGATGGCGCGCGATGCGAACCGCGGAAAAGGCGCAGTTGATGACGGCGACCGAGATTGACCGCACGCTGCAGCGGCTGGCGCATGAGATTGTGGAGAAAAGCGGCGGCACGGAAGACGTGATCCTGGTGGGCATCCGGCGTCGCGGCGTGCCGCTCTCGCAGCGCCTGGCGGCAGTAATTCGCGGTTTCAGCGGGAAAGAAGTGCCGGTGGGCGCGCTGGATATTACGCTTTACCGCGACGACCTCTCCACGATTGCCGCGCAGCCGGTGATCCACGCCAGTGAAATCCCGTTCAGCGTGGACGACAAAGTGCTGATTCTGGTTGACGACGTGCTCTACACCGGGCGCACAATTCGCGCCGCGATGAACGGCCTGTTTGACCTGGGCCGCCCGCGCCGCATCCAACTGTGCGTGCTGATAGACCGCGGGCATCGCGAGCTGCCCATCGAGGCCACGTTTGTCGGCCGGCATGTGCAGACCACCGACCGTGAAATTATTGAAGTACGCCTGAATGAGGTGGACAGCGAAGAGCGCGTGATGATGATGGAACGGACGGATTAGATTCGGTGAACGGATCCTCATGCCGCTTGGATTTCATGACCTGCTCGGCATCGAGCCGCTGACGGCCGCGCAGATTGAGTTTCTCCTCGAACAGTCCAAGCCTTTTCAAAAATTCAATGCGCAACCGCTGAAAAAGCTCGCGACGCTGCGCGGGCGCACGGTGGTGCTGGCGTTTTTCGAGCCCTCCACGCGCACGCGCGTGAGTTTTGCCACTGCGGCGTCGCGGCTGGGCGCGGATGCCATGAACCTGCAGGCCGAAGCGTCGAGCCTGCGCAAGGGCGAGTCCATGCTGGATACGGTGGCGACTCTCGATGCGATGAAGCCGGATCTTTTCGTGGTGCGGCATTCATCGGCCGGGGCGCCGCACATGGTGGCGGACTTCCTGGAGATACCGGTGATTAATGCGGGCGACGGGTGGCACGAGCATCCCACACAGGGATTGCTCGATGCGCTCACGATTCGCGACCGCAAAGGCCGGCTCGATTTGAATGTGACCATTCTCGGCGACATCCTGCACAGCCGGGTGGCGCGGTCGAACATTGCGCTGCTGGGGAAATTCGGCGCGCGCATCACGCTGTGCGGGCCGGCGATGTGGCTGCCGAAGGAATTGGAGATGCTGGCGCCGAAGGTGCGCCGCGAGCCGAACTTGGCCCACGCGCTGGACGATGCCGATGTGGTGCTCGTGCTGCGCGTGCAAAAGGAGCGGATGCACGAGCCGGCGCTGCCCCTCGAGGATTACATCCTGCGTTATCAGTTGACGCCGGCGCGGCTGGCGCAAGCGCGGCGCGACGCGATTGTGCTGCATCCCGGGCCGATGAACCGCGGGCTGGAGATTGACCCGGCAGTGGCCGATGGCCCGCAGTCGTGCGTGCTCGAGCAGGTAACCAATGGCTTGGCCGTGCGCATGGCGCTGCTGTTCCTGATGCTGGGCGGTGCGGCTGCGGTGGACGCGCCCGCGATTCTGAAAGAAGCCGCGCACGGGTGATGTGGAGTGCGGCGGCTTGCCGCCGTTCTGTCCCGCGAAGCTTGCTTCGCGGACTTTGATGACAAGCGGTTTTGAGCACGCGCGAGGCAAGCCTCGCGCGGATAGAACGGGAGCAAGCTCCCGCACTCCATGACGAAATGCTGCTAATCAAAAATGGCCGCGTGCTGGACCCGGCGAGCAAGACCGACGCCGCGCTCGACGTGTTGCTCGAGGACGCGGGTGGCTCTCCCGGCGCGGGAAGGATCGCGCGCGTCGGGGCGAACCTGAAAGCGGACAGAGCCGAGATTTTCGATGCGAAAGGACTCTGCGTCGCGCCGGGCTTCATTGATTTGCACTGCCATCTGCGCGAGCCGGGCTTCGAGCTTTCTGAAACCATCGAGACGGGCCTGCGCGCGGCAGCGCGCGGCGGCTTCACAGCCGTCTGCCCGATGGCCAACACCAAGCCGGTCAACGACAATGCGTCGATCACGCGCGCCATCCTCAACCGCGCGCGGGAAATCGGCGGGGTGCGCGTGTGGCCCATCGGCGCAGCGTCGAAAGAGCAGAAGGGCGAAGCGCTGGCGGAAATCGCGGGGATGAAGGAAGCCGGCATCGTGGCCGTGAGCGACGACGGGCGCCCCATCGCCACCGCCAAACTGCTGCGGCAAGTGATGGAGTATTGCGGCTCGCTGGGGCTTACGGTGATTGACCACTGCGAAGACGGGTCTCTTTTTGCCGGCAACGTGATGCGCGAGGGGCGTCGCTCAGCCGAATTAGGATTGCCGGGCATGCCGTCGCAAACCGAATCGGTGGGTGTCGCGCGCGACATTCAGATTTGCGAGCTCACCGGCGCGCGGCTGCACGTCGCGCACATCTCGGCGCGGCAGTCGCTGGAGTTGGTGCGCGAAGCCAAGCGCAAAGGGCTGTCGGTGACGTGTGAAGCGACTCCGCACCACTTCACGTTGTGCGATGACGATGTGCGCTACGACACGCATTACAAGATGAATCCGCCGCTGGCCGCGCGGGAAGACTGCGAGGCGCTGATTGCGGGCATGGCGGACGGCACGGTGGACGCCATCGCCACCGATCACGCCCCGCACGCCGCGCACTTGAAGCAAGTGGAATTCGATTGCGCCCCTTTTGGCGTCACGGGTTTCGAGACGGCGCTACCGCTGGCGCTGACCGAACTGGTGCACACCGGGCGCGTACCGCTGCTGCGCGTGGTGGAGCTGTTCACGGTGGGCCCGGCCCGCGTGCTCGGCGCCGGCAGTCCGGCCAGTGGCGTGCGCGCCGTCGCGGAAGGCGCCGCGGCGGACCTTACGCTCTTTTCGCTCGATCGCGAGTGGACTTACCACACCCAAGACACAGCGAGCCTGTCACGCAATTCCCCCTTTGATGGACGCAAGTTCAAAGGCGCGGCGCTAGCGACGGTGGTTGGCGGAAGAGTGGCATGGAAGCAGTGAAACCGAAGCGCGCTACCCGCGGCTGGAATCGCAGAGGAAACTAAGCTACAATCACAAATCCGCAGGGAGCTGAATCGGGTTCACGGCGATCTTTTTCGGGAGTCTACCCAGTCCCTCAATGGCGCCTCGCAAGTCAAACGTTCGACCCGCAGCCGGGCCACCGGCCAAGCTGCGACCGCTTCTTTCCGAGATTATTTCCAGCCGCACGGACGAAATCGAGCCGCTGGTCGAACGCTTTGTGGGCAAGCTGCATGGGTTGGTGGAGATGGATGGCCACCGCGACGCCGTCGATCTGGCGCTGCGCGAGGCGCTGGTGAACGCCGTTGTCCACGGCAACAGGCGCGACCCCGCAAAAAGGGTGCAGGTCGAATGCTACCGGACGGGCAAGCGCCAGATTTTACTGGTGGTTCGCGACGAAGGGCGGGGCTTCGATCCGCGGCGCCTGGAAGATCCGACGCTCCCGGAGAACCTGACGCGCTCGACCGGACGGGGCATCTTCCTGATTCGCCAATTCATGGATCAAGTGCAATTCCGCGATGGTGGGCGTGAGATTCAAATGAAGAAGAAGTGCTGTTGACCCGATACGGTCCTCGTTGTAGCACGCTACATCGAAGTCCTTAGGCAGAAAATTCCCAGGGCGTTTCGGTCTGCTACAGTGTGCCAGCACGGAGTTTGAGCCTTCCTCACTGAGGGATGTGCGAGCCTTCCTTCAAGTTCATGTAGCTTCAATCCTTACGAAGTCTGTGCTGTCGCCCCATCCGGGGGCCGTCCAGTTGCTTAGTAAGCTGGCATCGCCGGCGAAGTGTGTGTGTCGTGGCAACGTTATGCACCGACCTCTGACCGGACTGCTCACGCTGACAAAACTAGCAGTAGCTGCTGGGATGGCTATGCTGCTGATGACCGCCGCGGACGCGAGCGTCGCTCAGGCAGATTGGCTGGCCGAAACGCGCTCCCGCATCGCTGCCAGCGAGTTTGAGGCGGCGCTGGCAGTAGTGAACGAGCGGATCGAGCAAGCGCCCGAAGATATGGAGGCGCGCGGATGGCGGGGACGCATTCAGCAGTGGATGGGCCGGCTGGCTGCCGCGGAGGCCGACTACCGCGTCGTGCTGGAGCGGCATCCGCAGGATACCGATATTTTGGTCGGGCTGGCCGACGTGCTGAGCCGCCAGGGACGCGTGGAAGAGGCGCTGGAGGCGCTGGAGCAAGCCCGCCAAGCCGATCCGTCGCGCACCGATGTACACGTGCGGCGCGGGCAACTCTTGCGCAGGCTGGAGCGCCGGCCGGAAGCGCGCGCGGCGTTCCAGCATGCCCTCTCGCTGTCGCCCGACGACGCCGCGGCGCGCAGGGGACTGGATTCGCTGCAGCCGGAAGCGCGGCATGAGCTGACCGTCGGCACGGACATCGATCGGTTCAATTACACCTCGACGGCGCAAAGTTTCGGCGCCAACCTACGCTCGAAGCTGAGCGAACATTGGACAAGCAACTTCGGCGGCGCGTTTTACAACCGGTTTGGCGGGCGCGCGATGCGGCTGGCGGGCAGCGTGACGGCAATCAGCGAGGGTCGCGGCGCTCTCACATTGGGCGGCGCCGTAGCACCGCGCGACGACGGCGTGATTGCCAAGAGCGAAGCCTTTTTTGAGTATGACCGCGGCCTTTCCATAAGCCGAACGGCATTCGTGCGAGGCATCGAGTTCGTTTACCTGCAGCGCTGGCTGTGGTACCGCGGCGCGCACGTGCTGACGCTGGGACCCGGCGCGATTGTTTATCTGCCTCGGGATTGGACGTGGTCGATTCGCGTGACTGCGGCGCGCAGCGATTTCACGGGCGCGCCGGCGGAGTGGAGCCCTTCCGGCTCGACACGGCTGGGCTTCCCGCTGCATCGCCGGCTGACCGGCAATGTGTTCTTCGCGGTAGGCACGGAAAATTTCGTGCAGGTGGATGAAGTAGGCCGCTTCTCCGCGCGGACGTGGGGCGGCGGCTTGCGCTGGCTGGTTGCGAAGGGCCAGCACATTGGGGGCTACGTGCTTTATCAGGATCGTTCGCAGGAGCGGACGCAGACCAGTTTCGGATTCACATATGGGTTCTCTTTCTGATTTCGTGGAGCGGCTCGCCCCCGCGCACTATGTGTTTGACGCGCTGGTGATCACCGCGGCGTTCATCGCGTTGCTTATGGTGTTTATCCTGGTGCGGCGGACGATGCGGCGGCACTATCTGGAATCGCGCGACCGGCGGACGCTGGCGATCCGCCGGCAATGGTATGCGGTGGTCGGCGGCGAATATTATCCCGAGCAGTGGCGCTTCAATCCGGTGGACCGCGACATCGTGGAATCGATTTTGACGGACCGGCTCGACGTGTGTGAGCCGAAGGAGGCGGAGCAGCTCACCGATCTGCTGCGCAACACCGGCCTGCTGGACGTGCGCGCGTATGAGGCGCGCAACAGCCGCGGGTGGAAGCGGCGGCAAGCCCTGGTGTCGCTGGGCCGCATGCGCGCGCCGGAAGCCATCCCGGTGCTGGCGGAAGCGCTGGAAGATAGCGACGCAGAGACGCGCATTGCCGCGGTGCGCGGGCTGGGCCGCACCGGCCTGCCGCAAGCTGCTGAACCGATGCTGGAACGCATGCGCTTCGGGGCCTTGCAGGTTCCGGAGCGGCCGCTGCTGAACGCGCTGCTGCACTGCTGCCGTTCAGACCCAGCGGTGCTGGCGCCTTACCTGCACTTTGCGGATGACAACGTGCGCCCGTTGCTGGCCCGCGTGCTCGGGGAAACTGCCACGCCGGAACTGGAAGAAGACCTGCTGCTGCTGGCGTCGGATCCGCTGGCGGAAGTGCGCGCGTCGTCGGCGCGCGCGCTGGCCCGCGCCAGGCCGCGGCTGGCGCTGACGGCGCTGGCCAACCTGGCGAGCGACGATGAATGGTTTGTGCGGCTGCGCGCGGTGGTGGCGCTGGGCGCGTTGGAGAACCCACGCACCGTTCCGGTGCTGATCGAAACGCTGTGCGATCCCAATCGCTACGTGCGCCTGCGGTCGGCGGGCGCGCTGGCACGACTGGAAGATCATTTGGAAGTCGTGGTGCAGCAGGTGCTGCAAACACGGGATCGCTACGCACTGCAAGCGTTTGTCTCCGAGCTGGAGCGCACAGGGACCTTGCCGCGGCTGGTGGAAGCGCTGACCGACCCCGCGCGGCGCAATTTTGCCGAATCGGCGCTGCTGGGCGCTATTCGGGCGGGTACGCAGCGGCATCTGCTAGACACCATGGCGCGGCATCCGCAGCCGGGAGTACGCAAGGCGGTGGCGCGGTTGCTGGCCCAATCGCGGGAGCCGAAGTTGCTGGCGGCGGTGGAGCGCACCGAAGCCACGGCGCGTTCACGCCGCGAGCAGCGCGTGGCGCGGTGGTTGCTTGCCCGCCTGCGGCAGGAGTTGCCTGCGGCGGCAGAGCCGAAGTCGCTTGCCAGCGGGGCGGTCGCCGGCAGCGTTGTACAGGGAAGGGGGGCGGCGTAGAGGGGCGCTGCGGCCATGCACGAATTCCTGCAAATCTCGAACCACACGCTGTTCGTCTACTACTTCCTCTCCAACCTTATTTACCTTGCGCTGTTGCTTCTCGCGGTCATTACCAATGTATCGCACCAGCGACGGCTGGGCAGCCTTCGCTTGGAGCGGCTGAAGCAATCGCCGTTCATGCCGCCGGTGGCAATTCTCGTTCCGGCACATAACGAGGCCGCTACGATTCAGGGGGCGGTACGCTCGCTGCTGTCCCTCGATTATCCGGAGTACGAAGTCATCGTGGTGAACGACGGCTCGAGCGACGACACGCTGGGCGAGCTGATGCGCGGCTTCCACCTGATCGAAACCGACGTGCTGTACGTCTCGCAAGTGGGGTGCAAGCCGGTGCGCGGCGTTTACATGAGCGCCACTGAACCGCGGCTGCTGGTGATTGACAAAGAGCCGGGCGGGAGCAAGGCGGATGCCGCCAACGCGGCGCTCAACGCGGCCTCGAGCCAGTATGTGTGCGTGGTGGACGCCGACGGCGTGCTGGAAGCGGATTCGCTGCTGCGCGTGATGGCCCCGGTGATCACCGATTCGCGGCGCGTGGTGGCAGCGGGCGGCATCGTGCGCGCGATTAACGGCTGCCGAGTCGAAGACGGCATCCTGCGCGAAGTGCGACTGGCACGGCGTCCGGTGGAAGTGATTCAGGTGGTCGAATACCTGCGCGCGTTTCTCGTGGGCCGCGAAGGCTGGGCGTATTTCAATATGCTGGCGATCATTTCCGGGGCCTTCGGCGTGTTTGAGCGCGAGTTGCTGCTGAAGATCGGCGGCTACCGGCCGTCGGCGATTGGCGAAGACCTCGATCTAGTGGTGCGCATGCACCGCTACATGCTGGAGCGCAAGGAGGCGTACCACATCAGCTTCATTCCCGACCCGGTGTGCTGGACGGAAGTGCCGTCGGAGCTGCGCTCGCTGGGCCGCCAGCGCGCGCGGTGGCACAAGGCGTTGATGGACGTGCTGTGGCGCAACCGCGACATGCTGTTCAACCCGCGCTACGGCCGCATCGGCATGATTGCGCTGCCGTATCATTGGTTCTTCGAAATGCTGGCGCCGTGGATCGAACTGATTGGTTATTCGACGATTGCGCTGGCGGCGATCCTCGGCGTGCTGAGCCGGGAATTTTTCATTCAGTTCCTGTTGTTCGGCTACGCGTTTGCCACGCTCATTTCTGTCGGCTCCGTGCTGCAAGAAGAGTTGACCTACCGGCGCTACGGCAACTGGCGCGATGTGGCGCGGCTGCTGGCGTACTGCTTCCTCGAGCATTTTCCCTACCGGCAAATCCACATGTGGTGGCGGCTGAAAGGCACCATCCAATACCTGCGCGGCGACGTGAAGTGGGAACCGCTGCGGCGTGTCGGATTCGAAAAGACCTAATCCCTGCCTCGCGGTTTCCTGCGCACCATCCTGCGAGTTCCACCCCCGCCAGGCCTAAGGGAACTTTCGGCCCCGGCCTTCCGTAGTACAGGGTGACAGGCTCATCGAATCGAAAAAGGAGCACCCAATGAAGACCTATCGAATTCTGGCTACGCTGGCGGGACTGGTGTTGCTGGCAGCGGCGTTTGCGGCCCCGGTGTCGGCGCAGGCGCAGTCGGAGAAGTGGCTGCACGTGCGCGTGAATGAAGGCCCCGAAGGCGAGACGGTTCGCGTAAACGTACCGCTGTCGCTGGCCGAGGCCATCTTGCCGAGCATCAAGGTGAAGCACTTCGAAGGCGGCAAGGTGCGGCTGGAAGAGCACATGCGCGCGCACATCGAGGATGTGGACATCCGCGGCATCCTGGAAGCGGTGAAGAACTCGCAGGACGGCGAGTTTGTCACCGTCGAGAGCAAGAAAGATAACGTGCGCGTCGCCAAAAAGGCGGGCTACCTGCTGGTGGAAGTCCGCGAGATGGATAAAGACGGCAAAGAGCGCGAGAAAGTAGACGTGAAAATGCCCATGACGGTGGTGGACGCACTGCTCTCCGGCGGCAAGGATGAGCTGGACATCCTGGCAGCGGTGCGCGCGCTGGCGCAGCACGGCGACACCGAACTGGTCACGGTGCAAGACAACAAGACCACCGTGCGCGTGTGGGTGGATTCCAAGAACACGTCCCAGTAAGTCCGAACGTGACGGAGTAATTCAGCCTGTCATCCTGAGCGAAGCGAAGGATCTCAGGGTTTCCCGTGGCGCGGCAGGCCGGGTCGCGAACCGACGAGAGCGCAGACGAGTCGCGGATCATTTCGCAGTGGTTGCAGACAAAAGCGGCAGCTTCGCTGCCGCACTCCATAGGAGAGGCACATGTTCGGCAAAGTGATGATGGGAGCGGTGTACACCACTCTGATCGGCGGCGCCGTGCTGTTCCACGAAGGCGCCATCACCGTGAACGTAAAAGAGAAGAAGCCGGATGGCGACCGCGTATTCGTGTTCGCGCCGGCGGCGGTGGTGCCGTGGGCCATCGCGCTCGCGCCGGAGAAGCACGTGCGCTTCGATCAAATGCCGGAAGAAGCCCGCGCGATGCTGCCCGCGCTGGCTGAAGCCGCGGACAAGCTCGGCGACATGCCGGATTTCGTGCTGGTAGAAGTGCAGTCGCCGCGCGAGCACGTAAAGGTGGAGAAGCGCGGCGGCTCCATCGTGGTCAACGTGGATAGCGAGAGTGAAACCGTCTACGTGTCGGTGCCGCTGCGCGCCGCACGCCACGCGCTGGCCGAACTGGCCTCGCGCGCGTCGCGGCAGACTTCCAACCCGTAAATTCGCGAGCAGCGCGCTTCAGGGCTGCGTGCCGCTGCCGGCCTTTTGCTGATCGGCGGGCGGGGGGCGGCGGGTGAAGACGATGTCGCTGACGCCGCTTTGCAGCGGCAGGCTTACGCGCTCCACGTCGCCCTTGCCATTCAGCCTGAAACTGAACTTCATTTTCGAGAACTGGGCCTCAGTGGCTTCGAACACGTCGTAGTGATAGTGCTTCAGCGGCGTGGTTAAGCCGTTGTAAGAGGCATGGAGCTTTCCGGCGTTTTCCCAAATCTTCAGCGAGCCGTAGCCGGGGTGATCGAATTCGCCGGCAAAATCGCCGAGGGCGTGCGAGGGTTGCGTGCCATCTTTGCGGTTCTTGTCGCCTTCTTTCTCGGCTTTCTGCTCCGCTTCGCGGGCTTTGGCGACTTCTTCTTTATTGCGGTCGTTCCAGGGCACCGGTTCGAGGCCAAGCAGGCGGTCGTAGACGTTGAAGGCCAGAATACCAGTTAGGCGCGTGCCGCCCTTGTTGGTGAGGATCACGATGCCCAGCTTGTCTTTGGGCATCAGCGAAACATGCGCGGTGAAGCCATCAATCCCGCCGCTGTGCGTGACCATCAGATGCCCGCGGTAGGAGTTGACGCCCCAGCCCATGGCATACATCGAGTAAAACAGCTCGTCGTAGCGTAACGATGTGCCGGAGACGATGTGTGGCGTGTGCGTCTGGCGCACCACGCGCTCGGGGATCACCTGCTTGCCTTTGAATTTTCCGTCGTTGAGTTGCGCGATGATCCAATTCGACATTTCACGCACGCTGGAATTGATGGAGCCAGCGGGGCCGATCTGGTCGATGTTGCGGAACGGGATCACGTTGGACTTTTCGGAGTCGCCGCCGTAGGGGCGCGCGAAATCGGCGGCCTTCTGCGAATCGTTTACCGAGGTGTTGCTGGTCTTCATTTCCAGCGGCGCGAAGAAGCGCTCGCGGATGAAGTCTTCCCACGGCTTGCGCGTGACCTCTTCCACGAGCACGCCGGCGGTCATGAACATCAGGTTCTGATACTGGTAGCTGGCGCGGAAGCCGCGGCTGGGTTCGAGATAGCGCAGGCGCTCGAACATTTCACGGCGGGTGAAGGTGGAGCCGTACCACATCAAATCATGCCGCGGCAGGCCGGAGCGATGCGTCACCAGGTCGCGCGGGGTCATGTGCTCCGTCACGTAGTCATCCCACATCTTGAATGACGGCAGGTAAGTGCGCAGCGGCTTGTCCCAGTCAATTTTTCCCTCGTCAACCAACATGCCGACGGCGGTGGCAGTGAAGGCTTTCGAGCAGGAGCCGATGGCGAAAAGCGTGTCGGGCGTCACCGGCAGGTTCTGCCCCATGTCGCGCTGCCCGAAAGCCTTGGCGTAGATCACTTGGTCGCCCTTCACGATGGCGATGCCCACGCCGGGCACCTTCCAATCCGCGCGCAGCGTTTCGACGAAAGCGTCCAGCCCATCGAGCGGATCCTTCGCCGCCTGCGTGGCGGCGGCCGCCGTGCTTTTCGATTGCGCGGCAGGCTTGCTTTGCTGCTTGGCCGGCGCTTGCGCCTGCGCCATCGGCGAAAGCACGAGGCAGAGGGCCAGCAACAACGCATACAATCTTGCGCGGAACGGATTCACGGCAGGCACCTCCCTGGGATTTCAGACGCAGAATTATAGCCGACCTTGCAAGCATTTCGGCCAACAA
>JBOGNS010000084.1:0-2607 GCA_050747305.1 Candidatus Acidiferrales bacterium
GCACCAGCGCGCCCACTGACGCTACAATCGCCGGATAAAACGTAGGAATGCCGAGCGGCGGCGCGCCGGTCTGCTGTGTGGCCATCTCCCAGCCCACGGTCACGCCGGTGCCGAGAAGGATCGAAGCCACGCCGCCTGCGGTCGTCACGCGGCGCCATAAAAATGCCGCCAGCACCGCCGGCGTAATCCCCGCGCCATACACCGTATAGGCATAGCGCGACATCTCCAGCACCGACTCAAACTGCGCAATCAGCAGGTACGCCGCAATGCCGAACAGCACCGTGAACAGCCGCGCCGACGCCAGCACTTGCCGCTCGCTCATCTCCGGCTTCAGGAAGCGCTGCACCACGTTCTTGGTAAAGTTCGTCGCCGGCAGCAGCAGGTACGACGTCGCCGTCGAAATAATGATCGCCGTCGCCACCACCAGAAACATCATGCCCATGACCAGGGGAAAGGCGTAGCGCGCCCCATGCAAGATCGTGAACTCCGGATGATCCGCGGGAATCGGCGGCGCATTGAACTTCGCATAATCGAGCAGGCCCGCCTCCACCGCCAGCCACACCACCATCACCTCAACAATAATGGTGGCTACGATCCAGCCCACCACGGCTTTGCGGGCCTCGCGCTGATCCTTCGCCGAAAAAAGTTTGCCGTAAATTTGTGGGTCGCCGAGCAGCAGGAAGCACGTCGAGAAACAATACGCGAACGTTTCGCCCCAGCCCAGCCCGCCGGTCCAGCTCAATTGGCTGGAAATCGGCGCGGTAAAGGCGTCGTGGCTCACTCCAGCGTAATAGAGCACCGGCACGCCGATGATCACACCGAGCAGAATCACGATCCCATTCAGCAAATCCATATACGCAATGGACATCAGCCCGGCCACCGCAGTGAACGCGATAATAAAGATCGCCGTCACCAGCCGCGCTGTGTCTTGATCCATCCCCGCCACCAGGTTCAGCACTACGCCCATGCCGCGAATCTGATACGCCACAATGGCCGTAAACGCGATGATGATGGTGATGCTGCCCAGCAGCTTGGCCCAGCGGTTGTAGCGCAATTCGAGAATATCCGGCAGCGTGAATTGCTCGAGTCGCCGCACGCGCGGCGCAATCATGGCCACCACCGCAATCCCCAGCCACGCTCCCGCCGGCTGCCAAATCGCCGCGAAGCCGTGATCGCGCGCATACTCCGCCCCGGCAATCAGCGTGCCCGCGCCAATCCACGACGCCAGCATCGTCCCAATCAGCACCGGCGCGGTGAGCCCGCGCCCCGCCAGCACAAAATCCGTGCCCGACTTCACCAAGCGGCTCTTGTTGAGGGCGATGGCCGCCAGAATCGCCAGATAAACCACGACGGCCCAAAAATACGGCGAGGTGGACATGAGCGAACCTCCGCAAGGCGCAGCGAGCGCGCAAACTCCGGCGCATCGTAACACAGGGGAAAAAGGAAAAAGGCAAAAGTTAAAAGGCAAAAAGAAAACACCAACAACCCTCTCGCATCCGGGCCACGAATCGGAGACAATCGCCCTCGGGCGAACTCCGATGAGCGAAAGTGTGGTGGTGCGCGGTTCGAAACTCGTGAGGCGCTCTCCAGCGCTCCCGGCGCTGGCGATGTTTGCACTGTTGCTGATTCTCGTGAGCGCTGCCCTCGGGCAATCGCCCGCCAACGGCAGCGACACGAAGAAAGACCAGCCGGCTGTCGAGAACGCCGGCAACGCCGCGCGCGGCCGCGTGGTCTATCAACGGCACTGCGCCATCTGCCACCACGCCACAAGCTCGGCGAAGAAAATCGCACGCGGCCTGAAAGGAATCTACAAAGCGGGCAAATTCGAGGACGGCAAGCCCGTCACCGACCAAACCATGCGCGTGTGGATTGAAGACGGCGGCAACGACATGCCGCAGTTCAAGAACAGTCTGCGCCCCACGCAAATCGCCGACCTGATCGCTTACATCCGCACCATCTGAGGCGAAGGCGCCGGCTGCCGGCGTGAAGATGGACTTCCTTCTTTCGGGACTAGGGACTCGGCGCGAGGCACTAGCAGCCGCGCCTGGTTGTTCAACAAACTATTAGAACTGGATTTCGAACTTCGCGCGAATCTTGCGGTCCACCGTGTTGAAGAATTGCCCGAACTGCGGATGCGTCACCACCTGTTGCACATCCCGCGGGTTGAAATGGCCGGTGAGATTAAAAAAGCGGATGCCCAGCAGCGTATCCCAGCGCCGGCCTCCGAAGGGAATCGAGAAGCGCCGCGCCAACTGGAAATCCACGGAGAAAAACGCCGGGAAGCGGGCCGCCTGGTTGCGCTCGCCGACAAAATTCAAATCGTCATCCACCGCAGAAAAGGGAAAGCCGCTGTGCCAGTCCACCACCGGCGCCAGCTCCAATTGCCACGGCAGGCCCACCGTCCCCCAAATCAAGATGCGGTCCGGCACATCGAAGGGCAGCCGGTTGCGTTCGTTGGGCCGGATGATTGCGGTCGGATAATTGCCGAAAAATTGGTCGAAGCTGTTCAGGTCGCCGCTGGCGCGCGAGCGCACGTAACTGAACACCATCGACGTGCGCTCCGTGGCGTGCCAGCGCACCATCGCCAAAAACTCGCGGTAGCCCTGG
>JBOGNS010000085.1:0-3744 GCA_050747305.1 Candidatus Acidiferrales bacterium
CGACGCGCCCCGGCAGATTCCCGGCGTAAACGTATTTCAGCCCCGCCGCGCGGCCGATTTCTGCGGCGCGCATCAGCGTTTCCGGCGTAGTGTTGGCCGGATCCGTCATTTTGTAATCTTTGTGGAATGCGGTGACGTGCCACGGGATGAACGGCGAGACTGACGCGAGAAATTCCGCCAAGCGCCGCAGCTCATCGTCGGAATCGTTGAAGCCGGGAATCAGCAGCGTGACAATCTCCACCCAGAAGTCCATCTCGTGCAGCGCGCGAATCGTGCGCAGGATGGGCTCGATGCGCCCGCCAAGCTGGCGGTAGTGCCGGTCGTCAAAGCTTTTTAGGTCCACTTTGTACAGGTCCACCCACGGGCGCAGGTATTCGAGCACTTGCGGCGTGCCGTTGCCGTTGGAGACAAATGCGGTAGCCAGGCCTGCGCGTTTCGCTTCTTTGAAGACGGCCACCGCCCACTCCGCAGTGATCAGCGGCTCGTTGTAGGTGCTGACCACGGCGCGCGCGCCCAGCTCGACCGCTTCGCGCACCATCTCTTCCGGCGTGGCGCGCATCGGGCGGCTCACCGCTGTGGGGTCGCGCAGCGCCTGCGACGTGACCCAGTTCTGGCAGTACGAACAGTGCAGGTCACACCCCAGCATCCCAAAGCTGTAGGCCAGCCCTCCGGGCCATGCATGATGGAACGGCTTCTTCTCGATGGGATCGCACTGCACGCCCGCCGCATAGCCCCACGGCACCAGCAGCTTGCCGCCGCGGTTGAAGCGCACCTTGCACACCCCCGCCTGCCCCTCCGGGATGCGACACTCATGCCCGCACGCGTAGCACTGGAGCCATTGCGTAGCGCCGGCACTTGCACTGAGCGCAGCGGACGTGTCCTGACGGCGACCGGCTGCTATCGGCGCCCACAGTTCGCCCTCGCGCGTGTTCTGTTCCAGTGTTTCCTTCAGCGTGGCCATCTAAATGCCCAATCTAACTCTCTATTGTACTCCGCCTGCGATTGTGTGTGCCGTTTCGCCGGGCAAACGTACCTATGCGCATGCCTTTGCGACGCAGGTGGTCCGGCGACGCAGCAAAAAGAAGAGGGGCGCACAGGCTTGCGCGCCCCTTCGGCGAAGTGTCCCTCGAACGTGACGGCTAGAAGCGGATGACGAGGCCGCTGGAGAGGCGGAAGTTGTTGTTGGTGCGGTCGAAGAAGCGGTTCATCAGGTAGTCGCCCTGGATGATGCGCCAAGCGACGCGGTCGGTGAAGTTGGCATCCACGCCGCCGCCTACCGCCATGCCGAAGGCCCACTCCGATTCGGTGCCGCCGAAAACGCCGGCGTTGCCACGCGCCGCGCCAAACAGCGCGTGTACGAACGGCCGCACCGGACCGGGCAGGTTCACGCGCGGGCCAAACAGCACGTGATGCGTATTGATGCTGCTGTCCACGGCCGGCGGAATAATCGTGATGTCACCGTAGTGCCCGCTGAAGTCGGCCACCAAGCCCAAAAATGGCGCGACTTTGGCCTCCACGGCCGCGTTCCAGCCGTGCAAGTTCTCGCGGTCCGGACCCAGTGTCTCGATTTTAGCGAACGAATAGCCCATGAAAACTTCCACGTCCTGCGCCGCGAGCGATCCCGCAAGCGCAAGCATGATTGTAGCGATGAACATGAATCTACGCATGAGTCTTTCTTCCTCCGTTTGTGTGATTGGCCCGGCGGCCGGGCGGGACTCAGCAGCTGCCGATGGACTGGAAGGAACTGCGCGGGAAGCTGTTAACTCCCGGAACTGCGGCCTAAGTGAGATGCGGGCGAGCGAGAAGCGGTTGGTTCGGCGAAATCAAACGGTTAAAGAGTTCCACTTCGTACGGCCCCAAAGAGCCATTGCAGACAAAGCGCTTGTGCGACAACCCTGACTCATGGCACTAGCTGTACGGTGGAGCCAAGGCTTGCTTGATCGTTGTGACGAGAGCCTCTTTATCCATCGCCTCGATGTCGGGCCTATGCAATGGTTGCGTTGCCATTGCCACAATCTTTTGACCCGAAAGCGCGAAGCCCAAGGGCCAGCGAACTGAATATGCTCCAGTCTCGGGGACGAATTTCAGGAAGAGCAGATATTGATCGTCCGCCCTGAATTTTTTGTACGTTTTTTGAATCGCATGAACTGTGCGATCGCCAATTCTTGTCGTGCCGCCGAAGGCAATCACAGTAATCGTTCTCCCCGCGATCACAGGTGCCTTCGTGTTGTCTTTCAACACCTCTTCGACTACGAAGCTCCAATCTGTGTTCAGAAAACCTTTACGCGCCGTCATATAGGAAGTGCCCGTGCCCATTCTTCCTATGGCTACGAGGTCGCAGTCCCGCATCCAACCTGCCAAATGATTTTTGGTATCCAATTGGATTTCATCGATGATCGCGTAGGGTGCATGTATGTAAATGTCGCCGGTTCCTTCCGCCATTCGGGCGGGGATAGCGCCAGCTTCCTCCGATTGGACGATTCGCCCATGAATGGCGGCAACCTGTTCGCGGGTTAGCCCTTTCGGATTCGGGTTTTGGGAGGGCAGGGGTGAAGGCCCTGTTGTCAAGCCAAGCGCCACCACAAGGAGCGCGATGATTCTCGGGAAAGGATTACTTTTCATTTAGGTCCAGTTCTGTTTCAATGTGCACCCTATCGCGATACTTATTTTCTCATGGGCCCCGAAGCCCCGACTTTGCCGAGGGGCCCGGCTGGCTCGCTTCAGCATGGCTGAGAGAGAGGATGCCCGGCTGAAGCCGACTTCTAGAGAGGACTATGCCCGCCTAAAGGCGCCCTCTACAGGAGGGGTTCGCCGCAATGGGCGGCGATGGCGGCGCGGGCCTCGTCGCGCAGGCGAACGATTTCGTGCCAGTCGGAGTTGCCGGGCTGCGCGTGCGGTTCGAGCGGCGGACAGTAGGTGACGGCAATCGAACCGGGGCGCGGGAGCACAGCGCCATCGCGCAGGATGTGGCGCACGCCGCGCAATCCGATGGGGCAGATGGGCGTGCCGGTGGCGACGGCGGCCTTGAATGCGCCCAGTTGGAACGGGCGCACGCCTTCGTGCGGCATGAACGTGCCTTCCGGGAAAATCACCAGGGACTCGCCGCGCCGCAGCACATCCTCCAGCGCAGCGGCTTGCTTCAGGCGCTCTTCGGGGTCTTCGCGGCGGAACGCGAAATCTTCGCGCCGGCGAATAAATGTGCCGATGAAGGGCCACGACGCCACTTCCAACTTCGAGACGAAGCGATACGTGCGCTTCAGGATGCCGAGGAACAGCACCACATCGAGAAAGCTGGCGTGGTTGGAGACAAAAACGTAATTCTGCTCCGCCCGCAGGTGTTCGCGCCCGCGCTGCGTGATGGGGCAGCCAAGCAGCCGAAAAAACATGCGCGAGCCAATCCGCGTGATGCGCGACGCGGAAGCGCGGTTGGGCGCGACATACGCGAGGAACCACGTGGGCACGAGAAAAATCGCAAAGGCCAGCGCGCCCCACACGCCGTAGAGCAATTCAGAAAACTTGCGCGCGCTCTGCTTGGCGGTGTGCACGCCGCTCGCGGCGCCGAGCTTGGCCACTTGCACCCACATCGGCGCGCGGCCGCGGCCGAGCTTGCCATCGAGGTACAGCCGCTTGGTTTCGCTGCGGCGCAGCTTGCCGCTGGAGGTTTTGGGGATGCTGCCGGAGGGCAGCAATTCGACCGCGTCGGGCGGCAGGCCGAGAACTTCGTCCACGCGCGCGGTAATGGCT
>JBOGNS010000086.1:0-4196 GCA_050747305.1 Candidatus Acidiferrales bacterium
AGTATCACCTGCTCGACAGCCTCACCGTGTACGAGAACCTCGACATCCCGCTCTCCTACCGCAATATCCCCCGCAAAGAGCGCGAAGCAGTGGTCGCCGATACGCTCGACCGCTTCCAGATTGTCGGCAAGAAGGGCCTCTACCCCAACCAGCTTTCCGGCGGCCAGCAGCAGTTGGTGGGCGTGGCGCGCGCGGTAATCGCCAAGCCCAAACTCATTCTCGCCGACGAGCCCACCGGCAACCTGCACTCCGACCAGGGCCGCGAAATCATGGAGCTCTTCAAGCAGCTCAACCGTGCCGGCACCACCATCATTCAAGTCACCCACTCCGAGCTCAACGCCAGCTACAGCGACCGCATCATCCAGCTAAAGGACGGCTGGGTGGTCGGCGAAGTGAAGACGCAGCAAGCCGCGGTCACAGGATGAGGGCAATGAAGGAATGAAAGAATAAGGGAATGAAGGAATGAAGAATTTGCCCTCCGGTTGAAGCGTCGCGGCCAATCCTTCATTACTTCACTGAATCAATCCTTCATTTTTTCGCAAGTCACGAACTACGAGGGCACCGATGGAAACCCTGCTACAGGACGTGAAGTACGGCGCGCGGATGCTCGCGAAGTCGCCTGGGTTTGCGCTGGTGGCGATCCTCACCCTCGCGCTGGGCATCGGCGCCAACACCGCGATCTTCAGCGTGGTACATGCCGCGCTGTTGCGCCCGCTGCCTTACCCCGACCCGGACCAGCTCGTGATGGTTTGGACCAACGTCGAGCGCCGCGGCGGCCCCGCGCAGGAATGGACCAATCCCGCCGACCTGCACGACTGGCGCACGCAGAACCAAGTCTTCGAAGATATGGCCGCGCTGGCGGGCGGTGTCTCCACGCTCAGTGGCGATGGCGAGCCGGAGCAACTCAGCACGGCTGCGGTCACCTTCCCGATGTTTCGCGTGCTGAAGACTCCGCCTGTGCTGGGCCGCGATTTCACCGCGCAGGATGACGTCCCCAACGGCCCGCGCGTCGTCATCCTGACCCATGGGTTGTGGCAACGGAACTTTGGCGGCGACCCCGCCATCATCGGCCGCACGATCACGCTCGACAGCCGCCCGTTCACGGTGATTGGCGTGATGCCGCGCGGCTTCCGGTTCCCGGTCATCCCGGTCACCGATGCTTTCGTGCCGCTGCAGCAAGAGGGCAACCGTGGTAATGCCTACCTGCGCGTGATTGCACGGCTCAAGGAAGGCGCAACGCTCGAACAGGCGCGCGCCGAGATGGACGTGATCGCCCGCCGCCTGGAGCAGCAGTATCCGCAGACCAACGAGAAGACCGGCATCGCGCTCTCGCCGTTGCAGGACTTCTTTGCCGGTCCAGCGCGCCCGGCGCTACTAGTGTTGTTCGGTGCCGTCGCCTTCGTGTTGCTGATCGCCTGCGCCAACGTGGCGAACCTGCTGGTGGCGCGTGCCACCGCACGGAAGGGCGAAATCGCTATCCGCGTGGCCCTGGGCGCGGGACGAAGCCGGCTCGTGCGCCAACTGCTCACTGAGAGCCTGCTGCTGAGCCTGGCAGGCGGCGCACTGGGGTTGTTGTTGGCATCCTGGAGTCTGGGATTTCTGGTGGCGGGATTGCCGACCGACAGCCAGTCATACTTCGACATCCGCATAGACCGTGTGGTGCTCGCTTTTGCGTTCCTGGTTGCCGTGTTCACGCCGCTGCTGTTCGGAGTGACGCCGGCGCTGCAAGCCGCCCGTCCGTGGATGCAGGCTGTGCTGAAGGAGGGAACTCGCACCACAGGCGGAGCACGCCTGCGCAGCGCGCTGGTGGTCAGCGAGGTGGGGCTTTCCCTGATGCTGGTGGTGGGTGCGGGATTGCTGATGCGCAGTTTTGCGGCCCTGTTGCGGGTGGATACAGGATTCCAAGTGGAGAATGTGTTGCGCGCCGATCTGGTGCTGCCGAATGCGCGCTATTCTGAGCGTCCGCAGATTGCCCAGACCTATGCGCAGATGCTCGAGCGTATTCGTGGGTTGGGCGGCGCTGTTTCCGCCGCAGCCACTTCCACCGCCCCGCTGAGTGGCGTCAACTCGGATACGCTCTTCCGCGTGGAAGGGCGCCCGGAGCCTCAGGTGAATGAGCGCGTGGTGGCGTGGTTCCGCGCGGTCACCCCGGACTATTTCCGAACGATAGGCATTCCCTTGCGCGGCGGCCGCCTGTTCGATGCGCGCGACGGCGCTAACGCGCCGCGCGTGGTGCTGGCCAACGAATCGTTCGTGCGCAAGTATTTCCCTGGTGAGGATCCCATCGGTAGACGCATCGGTTCGCCGGAACGCTGGCGCGAAATTATCGGCGTGGTCGGCAACGTGCGCAACTTCGGGCTGGACCGTGAAGAACCACCGGCGGTGTATCTGCCGCACGCGCAAGTGCCGCTGCCGTTCATGACGCTGGTCGTGCGCACCGCGGGAGATCCGCTGGCCGTGGCCGCCGGCGTGCGCGGTGTCGTGCGCGACCTGGATCCGAACCTCGCGGTCTCCAACCTCTCCAGCATGGAGCGGGTCGTGGCGGATTCCGTGGCCGACCGGCGCTGGACCATGTGGCTGCTCGGCGCGCTTGCTGCGCTGGCCATGCTGCTGGCTGCCGTAGGCCTGTACGGTGTGATGGCTTACGCGGTGGCGCAGCGCACGCGGGAGATCGGAATTCGCGTGGCGCTGGGCGCGCAACGCGGCGACGTGCTGGGCATGGTGTTGCGCGACGGAATGAAATTGTGGGTCGCGGGCGTGGTGGTCGGCGTGGCCGGTGCGTTGGTCGCCACACGCTGGATGGGCGCCTTGCTGTACGGCGTTGGCGCGATGGACTCGCTGACCTTTGTTGTCGCACCCGTGCTGCTGGCCGCGGTTGCCGTGCTGGCTACCGTGATTCCGGCGCGCCGCGCCATGCGCGTGGATCCCATGGTCGCCTTGCGATACGAATGAAGCAAAACTTAGAACTCAGAACGCAGAACTCAGAACTGAACCAGGACTCAGAACAATGTGAACGCTGAGACCTGGAGCCTGAAACCTGGAACCTGACAATGCCCCACGGAGTGCTGGACAAGGAGCGAACCGACCGGCGCGGGCTGCTGCGCGAGCGCCTCCGCCCTTATGTGTTCGTGATTGGCTCCCTCGCGCTGCTCATCGTAGTCTTTGCTTTGCTCGCGTTTGCGTTCGCCCGCTACTACGTGGATCAGCGGGATCGCGAGCAAAAAGAGGGAAGCCAGAGGATGAGCGAAGGTTTATTGCTTGCTGGGTAGGTGAAGCGTGGAAACGCGGTGGCTTGGACGCAGTTTGCTGACACGGGGAAGAAGGGTTAAACCAAAATGCAAGAGACACTGGCCGGGATTACCCCAGAGACGCAGATCGGGGAGGGGCGGGAGAAAGCGAACGTTAAGCCGGTGACCACCAAGCCGCAGGAACGATCCAGCCCGCGCGTGCTGATCGCCGATGACCAGGCCGACGTGCGCGACGCCCTGCGCACACTGCTCAAAGCGGAAGGCTACCTCATCGAAGCCGTAGCCTCGCCGGCTGGCGTCGTCTCGGCCGTTGAAGCCAAAGACTTCGACGCGCTGCTCATCGACCTGAACTACACCCGCGACACCACCTCCGGCGCGGAAGGCCTCGACCTGCTCACACGCCTGCAAACCATCGACAGCAGCCTGCCGGTGATCGTCATGACCGCGTGGGGCAGCGTGGAAGTCGCCGTGGAAGCCATGCGCCGCGGCGCGCGCGACTTCGTGCAGAAGCCGTGGGATAACGAGCGGCTGCTCTCCATTCTGCGCGTGCAAATCGAGCTCAGCCGCGCGTTGCGCCGCGGCGCGCGCCTCGAAGCCGAGAACCGCCTGCTGCGCGCCACCGGCCGCCCCACCATGATTGCCGAAAGCGCGGCCATGAAGCCGGTGCTGGACCTGATCGCGCGGGTCGGCCCCTCAGATGCCAACGTACTCATCAGTGGCGAGCATGGCACCGGAAAGGAAGTCATCGCGCAAACGCTTTACGCGCTCTCCTCGCGCGCCGGCAAGCCGCTGGTCACCGTGAATGCCGGCGGGCTGCCGGAAGGCATTTTCGAAAGCGAACTCTTCGGCCACGTGAAAGGCGCATTCACCGATGCACGCGCCGAGCGCGTCGGCCGCTTCGAGCTGGCCGATGGCGGCACGCTCTTCCTCGATGAGATTGCCAACGTG
>JBOGNS010000087.1:0-6528 GCA_050747305.1 Candidatus Acidiferrales bacterium
GGAACGCGGTCATCAGGTGGTGATAGCCGAGCAAGTCGCTGAAGTAAAGAGCGGTGCCGCCGCCGACGAAGGAACCGAAGCTGCTTGCGCCAACGGAAATGGTGGGGGGCGCGAAGTAATCAAATCCCAGGCTGGCTTTGTAATCGGAAGTTTCAAACTCACGCGGCGGGATGAGGCCTGATTGGGGAGCGTCGAGCAAGGAAGCCACCTGACCGGCGGCGCGCTGGCGGGGAGGAAGCACGGCGGCGGCGAGCGCGGCGAGGGCGTCGCTCGGGGGCTGGCCTGCAAGTGCGGCGCGGTCCAAGAGGAGCACGTTGTAGTCGCCGCCGTCGTAGGCACTGAAGGCGATTTGGTTGGTGTCTGCCGCAACGGAGAATGCCGGGCTGAGGCTGGTGATGCCGCTGGCCCCGGTTTGCAGGTTGGTGATCTGAGCGATCTCGCCGGCGGCCACGGCCACGCGATAAATATTGGAAATGCCGTCGCGGTCGGAAATGAAGTAGAGCGAGTCGCCGTCTGAAGACCATTGGGGGTTGATGTGTTTTCCGGTTGGGAATGCGCGCACCGGCGCAATCTGGCCGGTGTCGGGATTCAGCAGGGCGAGACGATGATGGGCGAAGGAGAGGTTCGCCAGATTGCTGCCGAAGCGGTCGGTGACGAAAGCGATGGAGGATCCGTCGGGCGACCAGGCGGGCTGCAAATCGGCAAAGGCATCGCTGGTGAGGCGGCGGAGCTTCTTGGTCTGCAGCTCGACGATGAATAAGTCGGTGACTCCAGCCGCGTTGGCGGAGAAGGCGATGAACCTGCCGTCGGGCGACCAAGTGGGGTGGTGAATCTCCCCCAAGTCGGGGAAGTCGAGGCGGCTTTCGGTGCGGCGACGCTGCACGTCGTAGATGGTCAACTCGGGCTTGCCGCTGCTGATGGAGCCGAAGGCAAACTTGCGGCCGTCGGCGCTCCACGAGCCGGCGGAATTGACGAATTGCAGGGCATCGAAGTGCGGGTCCACAGCGGTTTCGGTGATCTTGTGCTGGATTTTTCCGGTTGCGGCGTCGGCAAGAAAGAGGTCGATGGAAAACAAGTCGCGTTCCGAGAAGAAAATGATGTGCTTGCCATCCGGACTGAGCACCGGACTTACGTTGAGCTCACCGCCTCCTGTTTCCTCGGAGAGCACGATACGGCCGTACTTCTCCGGTGGCGACGTTTGCTGAAGCACCGGCCCATATTCACTGGTGAGGGAGGCATGCCACTGCTGGGAGAGTTCCTCGGTGGTGACGCCGAGCACGGATTGGATGGCGCCTTTGACATTGCCGGCGCGAGCCGCGTCCTGCAGCAGTTGGCCGATGGTTTGGTCTCCGTAGCGGCCGCCAACGAAGGCCCAGAATGCGTGTCCATAGCGATAGGGGAAATACTTGGGATTGTCCAAGTCTTTGATTTCGGGCAGCTCGTCGCGACGCACGGCATCCCGCATCCACATGGCGGTGTGCGGGTCCACCGGGCCGAGCGAGAGGTATTCGGCCATGCCTTCGACAAACCAGAGCGGAAGCTGAAGGGCGCCGGGCAGTCCGCCACCCTGCTGTGCGAGGCGCGAGGTGATGTCGAACTGAAAAGCGTGCACCAGTTCATGCCCGAGGACGTGGTCGGTTTCGCCCAGCGGGCCTGCGAGGGGCATAACCAATCTGCGCCGCAGGGCTTCGGTGACGCCGCCGGTGGTCACTCCGATGAAGCCGGGGATGGCGGTGGTGGAGCGAAAATCCGGGTGATTGGCGTAGAGGATGATGGGCTGGCGAATGGAAAGGGGCTGGCCGAGGACTTTGGACAGGCGCGCGTGCCAGCGCTCCGCCATTCTGGCGGCTTGCTCGACGGCGTCTCGTTCTTCGGGGTAGTGATAGATATCAAAGTGCTCGGTCTTTATCACTTTGAAGTCAAACGTCTCGTAGCGAACTTTGTTCTGACCGAAGTACTGCGGGAATGCAACCGCCGGGAAGCAACCGGCAATGACCACGGATGCGATGAACCTGAGCGCGATGGAGTAGCGAAGTGGCAAGGGAGCGCGCATTTTCAGCAGACCTTCCTTTACGTCATCAGTGAATTACATAGCGATCCGAGATTCTGCGTGGTTCCCGTGCGCTCAATGCCGGATGAAACAGCGAGCATGGGGCCGTGGCGCCGAGGGAGATTTGACGCAGGCACATCGAACAGAATCTTGCAGACTACGAAACCTAGTATGAGCCAGCCGGGAATGCGAAAGAATACAGCAAATACTCGGGGAAGAAATAACGAAACATCGCGCGCGGCAGCCCGATTGATGCTCATAATATTTGGATGACCGCATGCTGGACGACTGCCGCGGTACACTGTGTCGAGCGCGACGTCCAAGGGAACGCAAAGCGCGAACTCACCGCGGTAGGAGTGGCGCTTACGGCGTTACAATGGGCGTTCGTTCTCCGCGTGCGGGGCCCGTAGCTCAACGGTTAGAGCAGCGGACTCATAATCCGTTGGTTCCTGGTTCGAATCCAGGCGGGCCCACCAACATTCCAGACAACTTAGCCGACTTTTCTGTCTTGGCCGGTTTCTTCGTTGTCGGGACTTTTGTCGGGACTCCAATCCACCGCTGCCTCGGCGTAGTCGACAACTTCGCCGAGATAAGTCTTCAATTCCTGCAACCACTTGTGCGGGTTCTGGCTGTGAATAATCCGACCTAAAAAGCCGAGCTTTTCGGCGACGTTGATGCGATTGTGCCGTATGTCGTCTTTGGTCGCGGTCCCGTAGATGGCCAGGAACTGGATCATGTTGGCGGGCTTCGAGAAGAGGTAGGTCGCGTGGCCAAGCTGCGGGGTTTCCACAATCACCGCCCCTTCAAGACGGAAGATGTACTCCGACCGAAACAAGTAAAGATGACGGGCACGCTTGCAGAGCTGCCTGTAGTAGAAGGCGTCGTACTCTGGCTTCCAAGTGATTAGTGCGACGTCGAAGTCGCCGGGAATGTCCAACGCGACGCAGACCTTTTGCAGTTCGGCTCTCTCAACCGGCGCAGACTCGATGCGCGCGCGAATTTGGCCGAGGACGTCTGCAAACTGGCCGAAACGGTGATGCGCCTTTCATCACCGCAACGTTACCTTTGCAAAGCTGCGCCACGCGCAACCTCCGTTCACTCAGGCCGGCCCAGCCGCGTGTGGGCTCCCGCCCCGGTGCCACTAGGCAGCCACAACCGTCTCAAACACGTCCACTGCCTCGCTGCGCCGCACCTGTGGTCGCGTCGCTCGGTACACCGTAATCGCGCCCGGCTCCGGGCAAGCATAGAAACAAATCCCGCAGGCAGTGCAGCCCTCGCCGGTGTACCGTGCGGGATGCACGCCGTACGCGCTCAAGCTCACTTCAAATACCAGGCAGCCGGGTGGGCAGGCGTGGATACACAGGCCGCGCCCTTCGCATTCTTCGCTGCGAATCACGACGTAACCGCGTGCCTGTGGCATGGGTCACCTCTAGGTTGCCTCGATGCTCCCTCCCACCAGCGCACCAGCCAGTTCCTCGGCCTCTCGGAGTGGGCGCTGCAGCCATCGTGTCTTCCGGCAGTACTCGTAAAGCTCCCGCCGGAAGCTCGGGTGCGCAATTTCAATCAACGCTTCGGCGCGCTCTCGGATAGATTTGCCGTGCAAGTACGCGATTCCGAACTCGGTCACCACATAGTGGATGGAGCCGCGAGACGCCACCACGCCCGAGCCTGGCGTCAGCAGCGGAACGATGCGCGAGACGCTGCTGTTCTTTGCGGTCGCCGGCATGGCGATGATCGGCTTGCCGCCCTTCGAGTGCCGTGCGCCGCGGATGAAGTCCACCTGTCCGCCGAACCCGCTATAGAGATATTGGCCGATGGAGTCGGAGCAGACCTGGCCGGTGATGTCCACCTGAAGCGTGGAGTTCACTGCAATCATGTTCTCGTTCTGCGAGATGATGAATGGGTTGTTGGTGTACGCGCAGGGGTGGAACTCGAAGGCCGGATTGTTGTGCACGTAGTCGAAAAGCTCCCTGGTGCCGAGGACGAAGCTCAGAATGATTTTGCGGGGGTGCAGCGTCTTGCGGCTGCCGTTGATCGCGCCGGACTCGATCAAAGGGATCGCATTGTGCGAGAGCATTTCGGTGTGCACGCCCAGGTCCTTGCGGTCGCGCAACTCCAGCAGCACTGCATCGGGGATGCCGCCAATGCCCAGTTGCAACGTTGCGCCGTCTTCGATCAGGGTGGAGACATTCCTTGCAATGGCGCGGTGCAGGTCGGTGATTTCCTCGCGCGGCAGTTCGCACAGGGGCTGCGACGCCTCGACAATGGCATCGATTTCACTAAGATGAATAAAGCTGTCGCCGTATGTGCGCGGCATGAATGGGTTCACCTGCGCGATCACCGCGCGAGCCATCTTCGCGGCAGTCAGGGTGGTATCGATGCCTACGCCGAAGCTGCAGAAGCCGTGGTCGTCGGGCGGCGATACCTGAATGAGCGCCACGTCGATCGGCATCTGCCGGCTTTCGAATAGACTCTCGATTTCGCTGAGATAGATTGGCGTGTAATCGGCGCGACCGTCATTGACCGCCTCGCGCACATTAGCGCCGATGAACATAGCGTTGTGCCGAAAGTGGCCCGCCATCTCCGGCGCGACATACCCCGCGCGGCCCAGGGCCAACAGGTGGACAATTTCGACGTCGCGCATATGCGGCGCGCGCGCGATCAAAGCCTCCACCAGAACTTCAGGCTCCGCGCAGCCCGGGTGGATATACACGCGCATTCCAGATTGCACGGCGCGCAGCGCTTCCGTGGCCGACATTACTTTGTTGCGATACTCGTCTGTCCAATTCATCCTTCGCCCCTTGCCTGACCCTGTGCTCGTCTGGCAGTGATCAAGTCAGCCGGAAATGCACAGTCACAATCAATCGGAGAGCCACCGGCTTGTCGTTCAGCAACGTGGGTTCATAACGCCACTGGCTTACTGTTTTGATCGCGGCATCGAGCAGCAGCGGATGGCCGGAGACCACGCTCAACTTCACCACATTCCCCTGCTCGTCAATCACGGCGTCAAGTAGTACGTCGCCCTGAACTCTCGCCTGCCGCGCCAGAGGCGGATAGAAGGGCTGCGGCGCATAGATTTGCCGCGGTGCTTTTACGCGCCCGCCGACGCGTACCGGCATCGCAACCGGCGGTGGCGGAGCCACAACGGGGACGTTCTTTTCGCCTGTGATGATGCCCCCCAACACTCCGCCCATCTGACCACCCGGTACGCCTCCGGGTACGCCGCCCACGACGCCGATCGGCACTTCAGGAGGCAACTGCTCCTCTTGCAGCATGGCCACGCGATTCGGAATCGCACTCGGTGCCAGTAACTTACCGCTTGCCGTGAACACGCGCTTCGGCGCTTTTGCGGGACGAGCCGCCACCGTGGAAGGTGCAGGAGGTGGCGGCGGTGGAGGCGGCGGCGCCACGAGCAAAGTCTGCGTGAATGCCTGCACGTCAATCGTGTCGGTGTAGAGCAACGGCAAAAGCATCAGGACGCTCAAAACCAGAAACTCCAGAGCGGCGCCAGCCAGCACCTTGATACTAAGGCGGCCGGGGCGCGTGGGGCTCTTTTCCAGCAGCGCCTGCGCCAACCAGTCCGCTCCTCGTGGCGCTCGGATTTCCTTCGGGGCAAGACGCCGCGCCGGGCCCGGGGCTTCCGGCTCGAAGCCAAGCAGGAGTTCTTCATCCGGATGAACCAGAGCGGGCGGCATGATGGACTACCTCCGGGATGACTGGCGCAAGCCTCATTCCAAAAAACCGACCCGCGGCGGAATCGGCATAACCACTGAGAAATAAATATCTTGTGCAGCTCTGCAAAGCCTCGCGGGACAGGCGAAATGCGTAGACTGACGCAGTTGGCGGGCGGTCATGGGTGACGTTCCCCAGCCACAATCTCCACCCCACCTTTTTTCAGTTACTTACCCTCCCTTTGCAGATGGAATGCACCGTGCAACCTGCCAGGTAGGATGAAGTTTGACGTAACTGGAGGTTTGAGCATGAAAAAGGCAAAACAAGTCTTGGTAGGGTTGA
Organism: Candidatus Acidiferrales bacterium; assembly: GCA_050747305.1. Classification (GTDB taxonomy): domain Bacteria; phylum Acidobacteriota; class Terriglobia; order Acidiferrales; family UBA7541; genus JBOGNS01. The sequence goes on from JBOGNS010000087.1 coordinate 6,065, forward strand.
AGAACATGGATCATGCGGTCGAGCTGGCAGATACCGCGTGCGGGGTCGCGGCGCAAAATGCCAGCGTGCTATTCGTACACGTCATTGAGATCCCCGACGCAACGCCCCTCGATGCCGAACTGCCACAGGCGGACGCAGATGCGCAGAAAATCTTGAACACGGGGGCTCGCGTGGTACGCAGGAGTCGTTTGAGAGTGCGCACCCTGGTGCTGCGCGCTCGGTCTGCGGGACGTGCGTTGCTCGAAACCATCATCGAAGAGAAGAGCGATCTTGCAGTCATGGGCTGGCATCGCGGCAAGTCGCTGGGTGAGTTCCTGTTTGGTACTACGCATCAGTTCCTGGCCAAGCATGCGCCCTGTCAGATGCTGATCAGCATTCCGCCAGAGAAGGCAGCCAAAGCAGCGCGTGCGGCGTAGCAGGCCGCGGCGGAATCTTATGCGCTCTACGAGGTGATGGCGATGAGC
>JBOGNS010000088.1:0-13042 GCA_050747305.1 Candidatus Acidiferrales bacterium
CCGTCAGCCGCTTCAGATACAACTCCAGCGCGATGCGCAGGTAGAGGTCCATGTCCAGCGTGTTGTGATGCGTGATGAACGGCCGCGCCGTCGCGCCTCCCGCGATGGGGTGCATCACCGGCGTTTCCACTTCGATATAGCCACGCTCATCGAAGTAGCGCCGCATCTCGCGCACCAGCAGCGCCCGCTTCACGAAAATTTCGCGCGAGCGCTCGTTGGCAATCAGGTCCAAATAACGCTGCCGGTAGCGCGCCTCCACATCTTCCAGCCCGTGCCATTTCTCCGGCAACGGCAACAGCGCCTTCGAGAGGAACGTCAGTTCTTCCACCCACACCGTAAGCTCGTTGGTCTTGGTGCGGAACATGCGCCCGGCTACGCCGATGTGGTCGCCCAAATCCAGCAGCTTGAAAAGCTCGAACTGCTTCTCGCCCACCACGTCCAGCCGCACGTACACCTGCACCCGGCTGCCTTGTCCCTGGATGTGAGCAAAGCCCGCCTTCCCGTGCAGCCGTTGCGTCATCACCCGCCCCGCCAGCCGCACCCGCGGCTTCTCCGCCTCCAGTTCCGCCGCGCTGCGTTCGCCGTGTCGTGCCACCGCCTCCGCGATCGTGTGCGTGCATTCGAACTTATGCGGAAACGCATCGAAGCCCAGCGCCTCGATCTCTTTCTGCTTCTTCTGTCGCTGGAGGTACTGATCGAGCGGTTCGAACGGCAAAGCGGCAACTTCCTTTCAGGTAGGACAGGCACTCTTGCCTGTCCGCCTTCTCCGCCGCAAAACCGCACAGCCTGGAGTGGTTGTGCTACGGCGATTCGCCCGCAGTTTAGCACACGTGTCGCGAGGGCCGCAGCGAGCGAGCTAAACGCGGTTCATCGTCCGAGACCCAGCAGCCCAAGATAGATACCCAAGCACAGCGCGCATGTTTGGCGATGGGGATTTACCGCTCCGACCCTACCAATCGGCTTGATAGAAGGCGTACCAATTTCCACCCAATGGTCTGAAGACGAATGCATGGTGTTTATTGGCGTTCTTCTCCATCTCTGCGATCAATCCTTCTTTAGGAGACTCCGTTAGCGGAGAGAGTGGCTTCGTTGAGTACGCATAGCCTTCACTGGAACCGCCTATACACAATCCTCGCGCACGTGCGACAAAAAATACCGTTTCGGGGAAATCTTTCGTCCTTACGACCCCTTCGGCGAGGGCAAGCTTTTTGAACAAAGCGCGATATTCGCCCCAGCGCCCTTTACTGAACCCCAGATCTTCGCGGGGCCAAGCGCTGCTGCTGACAAGCCAAGTGAAGTCGGGAGCGATGCGGATCACGTGCGCATCCTTCTCAGTCATTTTACGAAGAATTTCAAAAGCATCAATATTTCGCGCAAAGCTGTCTTGAAGGGCCGCGGTTCCGAACGAATCGAAGTCGTCGGGTTTCGGCTTTGAAGCTTCGGACAGCGCGAGGAGAGAACGTTGGTCAAGTCCTGCCGCACTGCCGGTAGCTCCGAAAGTGAAGTGCGTATAAGCCCGATATTCGAAGGACTGTTGCTTGTAATCCCAAGGCCCATACTTCCTCCACTTTTGGTAAAGCGCAGGAGGAACCGGAATCGTTTTGGGTTGGCCGCTCGTCGCGCTTTGTCGGTCGTCCTGTCTTGTCGTGTCGGAAGCGGGAACACCAAAAGTGAAACTGATCGGTCGCGTCGCGATCGGCTGCAAGGAGACGGCCAGGACGAGCACTAGGGTTCGCCAGTGGGTCATACAAGGTGCGTGAGTGACTGCCCTCTTCGCCGCATGCCAAGAAACCGCACAGCAACAATGGCTGTGCTAGTTCGGCGATTCGCCCGCAGTTTAGCACACGCGATTAGGCACTCGCATTCACCTCCCCGGCACGCGCTTGCCCCTTCGGGTATAATCTTTCCGTTGTGTGAGTCCTTGAGGAGGCACACGCCCGCCATGGGCACTCCGGGAAGCTCGGTGCAAGAGGACTGGCTGGCTCGCTTGTCCGATGAGCGCCGCGCCGTGTATGAGGCGGTCGCCGGCGAATGGGAAGCCGCCTACGCCATGCTCAGCGTCGCGTTGAACGACGCCATCTCCGAACGCGCCGCCACGCGCCTGGTGCAGGCGCGCCGCCACATTACCATCGCCGGCCAGCTCGCTTCGCGGCTCACAGAAAGCCTCGCTCCGCCGCTGAATGCCCTCCGCCCTCGCGGACGCGCCGACCGCTCCCTGCCTGCCGTCGAGGCTCTGCATCCCCGCCACTTCCGCAGCGAGCAGGCGCAACAGGGCGCCGCCTGGAGCTACCTCGTCCACTGGCTTCCCTTGGGACGCCGCCTTTCCTTTCTCGCCAAGCTTTCCGCCTTGCGCTCCGTGCTCCATCGCACCGGCGCCGAATTCTGCGAGATCGCTCAGGAAATCGGAGACGGCGGCGCGGTGGACCCCGAAGCGAGTTGGAGTGCGCTCGAGGTCCTGCACTACGACCTCAACACGGTCATGCGCGAATCGGTTGTCGTACTGAAAACCTACCTCAGTGCAGCGAGTGCGGGCGGCTTTGCCGCTTTTCGCCGCCAGTTGGCTCGCCCTCACGCGCCGATCACTGCCGATGCCGGCCTGTCCGGCGCTTCCACATAGACACCACGCCCAGTTGCGAAGAGAATAGGCGGCTCAGCGCCGCGCGCCGGCCCTCAGCAGCGCCGCAACCGCTGTGCTGGCTTGCGCGTCCCAACACACGCATGGCCCGCACAACACAACTGTACGGAAGGAAAAGCGCATCTCACCCTATTGGGGGATGCGTCGCCGACCGGAGTGGCCCGAACTAGACGCACCCAATCCGGCGAGTGGTCGGAAGCCGACGCCATTCGGCTGGCGCAGGATGGGAATGCCGAGGCGTTCGAGCTCATCTACCGCTTGCACAGCCGCCGCGTTTACGCGCTGTGCCTGCGCATGGTGAGCAATACCGCCGAAGCGGAAGACCTGTCTCAGGAAGCTTTCCTCCAGCTCTTCCGCAAGATTCACACCTTTCGCGGTGAATCGGCCTTCTCCACCTGGCTGCACCGGCTGGCCGTCAACGTGGTGCTCATGCGGCTGCGCAAGAAGTCGCTGCCGGAAACCTCGCTGGAGGAAGTCACCGAGCCGGATGAAGAAACCGGCGGCCCGCGGCGCGACATCGGCTCACCCGATCCCACGCTGGTCGGCTCCATTGACCGGCTCAATCTGGAACGAGCCATCGATCAGCTTCCGCCGGGCTACAAGCAGGTGTTTGTGCTGCACGACGTACAAGGGTACGAGCATAACGAAATCGCCAGAATGATGGGCTGCTCGATCGGAAATTCCAAGTCCCAGTTGCACAAGGCCCGTTTGCGGCTGCGCGAACTGCTCCAGGAGGCTCAGCGAGAAAAGGCCCGCCGGCAGCGCGAAGCCGCAAAGGAGCAGGCAACCGAAAATGGCCAGCGTACATCTGGTATAGACTAGCAGGGAGAAGTACAGCTATGCGGTGTAAAGATCTACTGTTAGAATTGGAGGCGGCCGACACTCGTCTGTCCGCAGCCGCCGAAACACATCTCGATACATGCGTGCATTGCAGCGGGCTGGTGGCCGATTTTCGGGCCATCGAGCTGGCCGCGCGCGATTTGGCCGAAGCCGACCCGCCCGAACGCCTGTGGGTCGCGGTGCGCAATCAATTGGAATCCGAGGGACTGGTCCGGGAGTCGGCGGCGGATGCTGAAGTGGTCGCCTCCGGCTCCCGGTCCTCTTCCTGGTGGTTGCGTTTGCGCCCCGCGCTGGCCGCCGCTTACCTCGCGGCGATTCTCATTGCCGCCGGCGTCATCAGCATGCGCGTCGCGCCGCCGGACGCAACGGAAGAGATTTGGGCCGGCGTGGTGGTTCGCATGCCGGAAGTGGTTCAAGCCGACGGCCAAGGGCCCCAGGTAAAAGAACGCAATCCCGTGGTCACCGCCTCTTACAAAGACAGCCTCGAAATCATTGACAATTTCATCCGCATGTGTGAGAAAACCGTGCGGGAACATCCCAACAACGAAGTAGCCCGCGAGTATCTCTATGATGCCTACCAGCAGAAAGCCGAGTTGCTGGCCATGACCATGGAGCGCGGCGCGTGGGGAGATTAGCCGTGAAGGAATCCGCAATGCGCAGCGTGAATGCTTCGCGGTTGGCAGGCAAAGCGGTGCTCGGGCTGGCTGCCGCGGTGATTCTTATCCCCGCCGAACCGGTTGAAGCCCACAAGATCGAGAAGCGCTTCACCGTCGGCTTGCGCCCGGTCATCAACGTCCGCAACAAGAGCGGCAAGATCACCATCAAATCCTGGAACCGCTCCGAAGTCCTCATCGTTGCCGATCACGCCAGCGACAAAACCGAAGTCGATGCCGAGCAGGTCGGCAATCGCATCGACGTGATCACTCACCTCCTCACCCAGAACATCAAGCCCGAAGAATTGCGCGCAGACTACGAGATCACCGTCCCCACCGAATCCGATTTGCAGGTGCGCAGCGATGCCGGCGAGGTTTACGTCGAGCGCGTCTCCGGCGAGCTCACTTTCGACACCGTGGCTGCCGATGTGGACTTGCGCGAAGTCGCCAGCCTCTTGCTGGTGAAAACCATCAGCGGCTCGCTCGCCTGCGTGCGCTGCGCCGGACGCATCGAAGTCCGCTCCATCAGCGGCAGCTTCCGTTTTGTGGACCCGGTCAGCAACAACCTCCGCGCCGAAACTGCCTCCGGCAAAATTTTCTTCGACGGCCGGTTCGAGCCCGGCGGCACCTACGTATTGAAAAGCTATACCGGTGAAATCGATCTGCTCTTCGACGAATCCGACTCCTTCGAACTCAACGCCAGCTCGCAGAACGGCAAAGTGGAAAATGAAGCGGCCCTGAAACCTTTCCCGCACGACCGCCGCCCTCCCGTCCAGTCGCGCTTCGCCAGCAGCTACTTCGGCACTCACAATCAAGGCCAAGCCCGCGTTCAGCTCAATTCCTTCAGTGGTACAATCAGAATCCGTAAGCGTGGCCAGTAGCGCGTAGCACAGGCTTTCGAGCCTGTGCGCTATCGCCGGAATCTTGCCGGCTTCGTGTGGCACAGGCTTTCGAGCCTGTACGCCGTTCGCAGCACCGAGCCTGTGCGCTTCACATTCGTCGTGACCGACCGCGCGCAGTCACGCAAGCGATCATGCCTGCCGCTCCTCCATACTCCAAAAAACTTATCGCGCTTACTGGCTTCATGGGCTGCGGCAAATCCACTGTGGGCCGCCTGCTCGCCGCGCGCCTCGGCTGGCGCTTTGTGGATCTCGATCCCTGCATCGAAGAGCGCGCCGACCTCACCATCAAAGAAATTTTCGACCGGCTGGGCGAGCCGGTCTTCCGCGAGATGGAGCATGCGGTGCTCGCGCGCGTGCTAGGCCAAGCCCTGGAGCGCAACCAGGCCACCGTGATCGCGCTGGGCGGCGGCACCTTTGCCCAGCCCGCGGCCGCCGCCCTGTTGCAGGAGTCCGGATGCGCCGTGGTCTGGCTGCGCTGCCCGCCGGAAACCCTGCTCGCCCGTTGTGCCACCATGGCGAACCGCCCGCTGTTCCGCGACGAAGCCAGCTTCCTCGAGCTCTACCGCCGTCGCCTCCCGTTCTACCAGCAGGCCCCCTATTGCGTAGAAAGCAACAGCGAACCTTTGGCGGTTGTCGAGCGCCTGCTCGCGCAAGGTATAGTGGAGCGGGTGACTGTATGAAACACCGCACTGCTGTCTCCGCAGCCTTCATTGCTATCATTCTCGCCGGCGCGCTCGCCGCGCAGAATCGCGCGATCCTCGCCGCCGAAAAAGGCAAGCTGCGCGTGCTGCTGAGCGGCGCCAAAGTCGCCGTCGAAGACTTCTCTATCGCTGCGCGCGGGAGCAACTGGCTCGCCAGCGGCGACGTGGAAATCAACATGCCCGACGGCACCGAGGCCAAATTGCGCGGCCGCCTCACCCTCAGCCCGCAAGGTTTGCCGCAGACTTACGAGTGGTCGCTGGAAGGCGCAGACACCAAGCGCTCCGGCACCGTCAGCTTCGAGGGCGGCACCGCCTCCTTCGAGGTGCGCGTGGATAATGCCGCGCCTTTCACCGGGCAGTTTTATTTCGATTCGCCCCGCGTCATCATCCTCGACAATAATTTCTATCATCACTACGCGGTGCTCGCCCGCCTCTACGATTGGCGCAAAAAAGGCCCGCAGACCTTCCGCGTCTTCATCCCGCAGGATGGCACGCCCGGAGAAGTCACCGTCGAGGCCGTCGGCGATCAAGACTCCGACAACGGCAAGCTCGAGCAGCTTCGCGTGCGCACCCCCGATCTGGAAATCGAACTCTACCTCAGCAAATCCGGCATGGCCCGCATCGCCGTCCCCGCCGCCAACGTCATCGTCGAACGCCAGTAGGACAGGCACTCTTGCCTGTCCGTTTTGATTTCGCCTTCACAGCAGCTGACAACGGACAGCTTACAGTCGACATCTCACAGCCCACAGTTAACAGCCGACAGCTTACAGACCGCGGTTCGCGGAGCCGACGGGTGGTCGGCGATGCGGGATCAGGAATCGTCGTCAGGCCGGGCCGGGAAGATTTGCTTGATGACGGCGGTGATCAAGGCTTTGTCGAGAGCGGAGGGACGGCCGTTGCGCTTGGCTTTTTTGAATAAGGGTGTGCCGGACGAAGTGGCGAGGGCGGACAGGACGGAGGTGAGGTCTGCGGGTTTGGAGGCGAGTGGCAGACCGGGCGGCTCGACAGGAAGTGTCGGGGGGAGAGGTTCTGGCGGAATAGGAAAAACCGATCCCTCGCCGACTTGCGCCGGCTCGGGATGAGAAGTGGTGGCGGAAGGTGCGGGGGGAACGGAAGGAACGGTGGGGTTGATGGCGGATTTGAGATCTGAAATTTCAGAGGGAAGAGCGATCGGAGATTCTGAACCTGAAATTTCGGAAGCATGCGCGAGAGCAGGTGGCTGGGCTGTGGTTTGAGGGGGCGCGGGCGGCGGATTTGTGGCTGGTGGTGGCGGTGCATCGGTGGTGGTGGGTGGTGAGATGCCGCGGTAGGCGGCGACCGTCGCATAGAAAGCGTCGACTGCGTTCAAGGGGTTCTTGGTTTCGCGCTCGCGCATGGCGATGTAGGCAGGATCGGATTCCAGCGCCTGGCGCTGGGCGATGCGTACGGACTCGGGAACGGCGGCGGACTTGGCGTCACACCAAGCTTTGAATTCGGCGTTGGTGCGCGGCATGGGCGCGGCGGAAGTGACTTGGAAGTCGTCGATTTTTACCGGGAAGGGCGCGGTGGGCTGATAGATGGCGGCGGGAACGGAGCTGTGGACGGGCTCGGACATGCCTTCGTTTTCGCGTGCGGTGTCGAGAGCGGATTCGGCGTCGACGAGGCTGGGAAGCATCTGCTGGTAAAGGACTTTGTCGCGATCGGAGGCGCGAACGCGGTCGTGAAATTTGAGCCACGTGTTGGCGAGGCGGTCGACGGCAAAGGCTTGCGCGGGGGCCATGCGGCCCTGGCGGGTGGCGTTGAGGGATTCGCGGATGACGTTGAAGACATCGTCGGGGGTGGAGAGACGGGCGAGAGGGTGGACGCGGTCATATTGGTCGTCGTTCATGCGGTAGGGCGGCTGATGGTTATGGCAGAAGCGTGAGCCACGGTTGGCCCAGCGCTGGCAGGTGCGAAGATCGGCGAACTGAAAGGCGCACTTTACGGAACCAGGCATAGGGTACTCCCCCTCTACGAAAATTGGCGTAACCGCTTGCAAATGTGCGGCTTGCGGGAATCGAAGCTACGCAGGCTACGCGCAAGTGGTTTGGTTGCAAGGGCTTGGGTTCGCAGGGGTACATTTGGCCGCTGGGGGTGGCGGGGAGGCGTTGCACCGGGCGAAGCGAGATTCCGGTGGTGGAGCGGAATCGTTGCGACTGGTGCAACCGCGCGAAGCGAGCTTCGCGCTGGGTAGAACGGCGGCAAGCCGCCGCACTCCATACATAGCCCGTAGCGACAATCATGGCATGTTTATAGCAAACTGCAAAGCGAATGTCAAGCGAAAAGTTAACGAACATTCCTGCTTACAGCTAAATGTTACGCCGGGGATCAGGGGAAAACTGCGGAGGGGGGAAGTGCAGTCTGAAGGCTAGCCGTCTTACCCGGACAAAGCCATAAGCGGCGCAAATAATATTTGCTTTTTATTCGCCTATCTGGTAGCGTGTGCGTACCGCTGGCGCGGTGATACACTGGCGCGGCGGACGGGGCATCCGCAGCCCCCGAATCTTCTACCGAGGCGGAAACGCTTCGCCTGCGTTCGAGGGCGACCGATAGCGGTTGCTCCATAGGGCGACCACAGGGTTGCTCAACAGGGGCGACCACAGGGGGTCGCCCCTACGAAACGCGGGCGGGGTAAACCCGCCCCTACGGAGGCAGCCATGACAGACGAACGAGCCAAGATTCTGGAGACGGCGATCAGCCAGATTGAGAAGCAATTTGGCAAGGGCGCGATCATGCGGTTGGGCAGCAAGGACGTGCTGGTGCCGGTCAGCGTGATTCCCACCGGGTCTCTCACGCTGGACGCCGCGCTGGGCGTGGGCGGCTTCCCACGCGGGCGGGTGGTGGAGATTTTTGGCCCGGAGTCGGGCGGCAAGACCACGCTGGCGTTGCATGCCATTGCCGAAGCGCAGAAGATGGGCGGCATGGCGGCATTCATCGATGCGGAGCACGCGCTCGATCCCGGCTATGCGCGCAAGCTGGGCGTAGACGTGGACAACCTGCTGGTGGCGCAGCCGGACTGCGGCGAGCAGGCGCTGGAAATTGCCGAGACGCTGATTCGCACCGGCGGCGTGGACGTGGTAGTGATTGACTCGGTAGCCGCGCTGGTGCCCAAGGCCGAACTCGAGGGCGACATGGGCGACCCGTCGATGGGCTTGCAGGCGCGGCTGATGTCGCAGGCGCTGCGCAAGCTGACGGCGTTTGTGTCCAAATCGCGCACCTGCCTGGTATTCATCAACCAGATACGGGAAAAAATCGGGGTGATGTTCGGCAACCCGGAGACCACCACGGGCGGGCGCGCGCTGAAGTTTTATGCCACGATGCGCGTGGATATTCGCCGCATCCAGGCGATTAAAGACGGCGACCGCGTGGTCGGCTCGCGCACCCGTGGCAAAGTGGTGAAGAACAAAGTGGCGGCGCCGTTCCGCGAGGCCGAGTTCGACATTCTGTATGGCGAAGGCATCTCGCGCGAAAACGACATCATTGACCTAGCCACCGAGCGCGGCATCCTCGAGAAGTCCGGCACCTGGTATTCCTTCAACGGCGAGCGCATCGGGCAGGGGCGCGAAAATGCCCGCCTCTTCCTGCGCGAAAACACCGACCTCCGCGACAAACTGGAAGCCGCCGTACGCAAGCAGCTCGGCCTCGGCCACGTCGGCAACGCGCAGCCCGAGCCGCCTAAGCCGCAGGAGAAGGCCGCCGCCGTCGCCGCCACCGCCAAATCCGCCGCGCCCGCCAAGCGCTGAGTGGCAGCAAAGAGTGCTTCAACCCCGCAAGGTCGGGGATACCTGAAATGGGAGCAGTTGAGAAAAAGGAACGCGAGCGCCGGGATATCGAAAGGGCTCGACAGCGTAGCGAGGTCTTTCCGGCGGGTCGGCTCGAAATGAACGACGGGCCAGACGGGCGGATCGCATCTGCGTCACTCGGCATTGAGGTCACCCAATTACTCCCGGCTAGAGAGAGCGGCGTCCTGCTCACCGGTCCAGACCTAGCTGCCCGTCAGGCGAAGATCGTACGGACTGGCGAGCAGTCTTACAAGGCACAGCCTTGTGCGCCACCGGCCGACGTTTTGGTCTATTTCAGGAATGATTGGACTAACAAACGTGGCGTTGTCGCCGAAATGGGCCAGGTACTGGCAACCTTCGTAACCAACAACTATCCATCGGATAAAGAAACTGTCGTCTTGGAGGAACTCACGCCTGGGGTCGTTGGTTGGGTTGACGGACTCCACGTGGTTCGCATCACGCGCGAATCAGGAAGTTGGCAGGCCGGTGCGTGCAGCGGCATCGAATCAGTGACCTATGACCGCCTTGCTGAAGTTATCGCCGACAAAAATCAGAAAGTAAGTACGTACCGTAGCCGCGTGCCCGGCTGGCAGATATGGTTGCTGATCGTGACGAGAATGTCGGTGCTCTGGAGCGTGTCCATCCCTCGTGAGGTCACATCCTGGCGTTTTAGCTGTGACTTTGACCGGGTCGTCCTGTCATCGTGGGAAGACGGCGTGCTGGAGCTCAAGACTTCAGGAGTTCATGGCAATCCACCGTGAGTTGCCGAAAATGCCGAAAACGAAAGCGATGAAAGGCAAGCGAAATAACTATAACCTTCTCAACGGATGGAGCCTCGCCAAAGTGCAGCGCATTATAGCGCATTACGAAAATCAGACCGACGAGGAAGCGGCGGCTGAGGACGAGGCGATCTTTGCGAGGCCAAGCGAAACAGTGATGTAGATACCGGCGAAGTTGGTCCCTGCGGTGGGCCGCATGATAGCGCGCCACGAGCTCCTCAGCCGGAGACGCAGAAAGTGACACGCTCGAAGAGATGCGCAAGCACAAATCCAGCTCCGGCGGTCGGTTGCGAAGGCACAAGGCGCGCTCGAAGAAAACGCGCGCCAACAAAGCGGCTCTGCCGCGAGGAGCAGGTCGCGACTTTTTCTTGTCGCTAACACTTGAGCAACTGGCCAAAGCGCAAGGCGTGAAGCCGCTAACTGATCCGAGTGTTTTGGCCGGCGCGTGGCCCGAGGATGACGACATCGACGAGTTTATCGAGGATTTGTACCGCAGCCGGCGCGCCTGAAACCTGCGACTGAAAGCTGTTAGCTGTACGCTGTCGACTGTCGGCTGTGTTATCAGGCTGTAGGCTGTCGGCTGTCCTACTCCGGTTGCCGAACACTGACCACCGACCACTGACCACCGATCACCGACTGCGGTTGCCTGTTCAGTAGTACGGGGACTAATTTCCTATTGCTTTGCCATGGGCCTGTTCCCTAGAATTGCCAGGCCCTAACCTTAGGGGCAGGCAGTACGTCCTAATGGATTCACGGTACGAGCGGTCTGGGACGGACTCGGGGACGGAGCGAATGGCGAAGCGGCGGACGGCAAAGCAATGGCTGGTGTGCGCGCTCGTGCTATGGCTGGTGGGGCCGCTGCCGCTCTTTTCGCAGACCAAGAAAACTGCGGCGGGAAAACCCTCGAGCAAGAGTCGCGCCACCTCGAAGTCGCCCACCAAGAAACGCACGGTGCGGCGCTGCCGCTATTGCATTCCCACCTACGCGGATTCCACGGCGCACGACATTCCGGAGTTCGACGATCCGCTGGTGCGGCAAGTGGCCGTTGACGCGCTGGGCAAGTTCAACGGTTCGGTGGTCGTGGTGGAAGCCAGCACCGGCCGCGTGCTAACCGTAGTCAATCAGCGACTGGCCTTCTCCGACGGTTTCAAGCCGTGCTCGACAGTGAAGCCAATCGTAGCGATAGCGGCGCTGAGCGAAGGCATCGTGCGCCGCGATTCGATGATCAAAGTGGGCCGCCGCACCTACATGAATATGACCGAAGCCATGGCCCATTCGAATAATCCGTACTTCGAGATTCTCGGGCGGAAGATGGGCTTCGATACCGTGTCGCGTTACGCCAAAATGCTGGGCTTTGGCGAGCCGGTGGGCCTCGAGATATTCGAGGAGCATCCCGGCAGGTTTCCTGCGGCGCCGCCTTCGTGGGGCGGAGTCGGACGCATGTCGAGCTTCGGCGAAGGCATCCAGATTACGCCGCTGCATTTGGCCGCGCTGGGCGCGGCGTTCGCCACGGGCGGCACGATGTATTACCTGCAGTATCCGCGCAGCGAAGAGCAGCGCGATAGCTTCACGCCGCGCGTGAAGCGCGAGCTCGAACTCGATGCGCTGCTGCCCGAGTTGCGCGACGGCATGCTGGCCACCGTGCTCTACGGCACTGGCCGGCGCAGCTTTGATTCGGAAGGCGAGCAAATCCTCGGCAAGACCGGCACGTGCAACGGGCAAGGCTCGCGGCTGGGGTGGTTCCTCTCCTATAATGACCACGGCGCAAAACAGATTTCCGTGGCGGTGCTGCTGCGCGGCAGCTCGCGCATCGTCAACGGCAGCACCGCGGCAGAAGTCGCCGGGCGCGTATTCCAAAGCCTGCGCGAGCATGATTACTTCGCGCCCGAATCGCGCGCGGAAGCCGCGTCGGCTTCTTCGAACTAACCCCGCGTTTTTCAGTTGCCCCTTGTTTGCGGCGGTACGGATCGAGACAATCCGGCAGCGTATAACGGCCCCGGGTCTATGCCGCGCGGATGGCAACACGCGAGCATTTTTGCGGAGCAAAAGTGTTGCCCTTTTCGTCCGCGGTATGCAATTCTGGTTTGACGAGACCTGCGGCAGTGACCGACAACGGTCTTGTAGGATTCGTTTTCATTTTCCGACTCTGGGGGAAAGCGTGCGCCGTCTCATAATCGTGTTCATGGCAGCGGGCATTGTGTGTGCAGCAAGTACGTTGGGTTGGGTTGCATATTCCGACCGTGCAGTGAGTGCATCCGTCGAGCAGGACTTGCAACCGGTGCTGGAGCGTTTGCAACAGTCCAGCGTGGATGTGGCGCTGTACCGCGAAGCGCCGGTGCCGCGCGGGTATGCGTTTGCCGATGCGCTGCTCTCGTTTGGCATTGACCGCGCATATGTGTATCCGATCACCGAGTCGGTGCAGCCGGTGTTTGACTTGCGCCGCGTGCGCGCCGGCAACCGGCTGGCGATTGGCGAATCGGTGGTCGGCGACCTGCGCCAAATCACCTACCGCATCGATCCGGAAAATACCCTGCTGATCACGCCGGCGGAAGGCGCGCCCGGGCGCTTCCGCGCGGAAATCATGGCCACACCGGCGATAATCGACACGGTGACGGCGGTGGGCGAGCTGAAGACGTCGCTGTGGGAGGCGGTGCTGGACGCCGGGGAAACGCCGGAAATGGTGATGCTCATCGCCGATATTTTCGGCTGGGACATTGACTTCAACACCGAGC
>JBOGNS010000089.1:0-2880 GCA_050747305.1 Candidatus Acidiferrales bacterium
CCTGCTACGACGCCTGCTTCGAGTGCTTCTTGATGTACTCGTTGGCGTCTTTCACGGTTCGAATCTTTTCGGCTTCTTCATCGGGGATTTCGATGCTGAACGCTTCTTCGAAGGCCATCACCAGTTCCACCGTGTCGAGCGAATCGGCGCCCAGGTCGTCCACGAACGAAGCGGATTCGGTGACTTCACCCTCATCGACGGCGAGCTGCTCGACAATAATCTGCTTGACGCGTTCTTCAACGCTGGCCATTCTGTGTGTTCCTCCACATTAGCTGCAAGACGAGCACCACAGCAGCAGTCTCACGCCCGTGTAATCCAGCCATTCTAGCCGTCGCCGCGCCAGCGGGTCAACTTTACCGGTAGTCGGTGATCCGTGGCCGGTGGTCGGTGTTCGGACGCGAACGCGCGATCGGACTTACCGACCACAGACCACCAGCCACTGCCCACCGGCCACTGATCACCGTCACCGCATATACATCCCGCCGTTCACGTCGAGCACGTGACCGGTGATGTAAGCCGCCTCATCGCTCGCGAGAAAAACGATTGCTGCCGCAACATCGCGGTCGCTGGCAAAGCGTCCAAGCGGAATTCGCGCCGCCATCTCGTCCTTCACATTCTGCGGGAGCGGGTCCGTCATGGGCGTAGCGACGAAACCCGGCGCGACGGCGTTCACGGTAATGTTGCGTGACGCATACTCGGTGGCAATCGCGCGGGTCAGCCCAATCAGCCCGGCCTTTGCAGCCACGTAATTCGCCTGGCCTGCGTTGCCCATCTCCGCCACTACAGAAGTGATGTTGATGATGCGGCCGCTGCGCTGCCGCGTCATCATCGCCAGCGCCTGCTGGATGCACAGCATGGCGCCCGTAAGATTGGTGCGCAGCACCGCCTCCCAGTCGTCGAGCTTCATGCGCACGGCAAGACCATCGCGCGTAACCGCGGCGTTGTTCACCAGAATGTCCAGCCGGCCAAATTTTTCCTGCACTCGCTTGAATCCGGCCTTTACCTGATCCGCCTCGGCCACATCCATCGGCACGGCCAGCCCTTCGCCGCCTGCAGCGGTGATTTCCTGTGCCACGGCGCCCAACTTCTCCGCATTGCGCGCGCAAAGCGCAACTTTCGCGCCCGCCTCCGCCAGCGCAAATGCCGTGGCGCGCCCAATGCCCTGCGACGCGCCCGTAACCACCGCCACCTTGTCCTTTAGGCTGAACATTCTCCCGATTCGACCAATTCCACGTTCGACGTTCAACGTTAGACGTTCAACCTTGAACGTTCCGCCTTCACCTTTTGACCTTCGACTTTACGAATCAGGCCATCGAGCTTGATGATCACCGGGCCGCAGAAGCCCGCAGTTCTGAGTAACGTTCGACGTTCGACCTTCAACCTTCAACGCTCCACCTTCAACTTTTGACTTTTGACGTTCGACCTTTCAACCCTTGGCGTTCAATGTTCGACTTTCAACCTTCAACGTTAGAAGTTCGACATCCCACCCTCGGCTTCGATGACTACCGAGCTGTCGAAGAGTGCAGTTCTGAGTTCTGAGTTCTGACTTCTGGGTTTTCTTCACGCTTCCGCGGCTTCCGTGCGCGCCGACGCGAGTTTATCCAGCGCCGAGCGCAGGCTCTTCTCGTCTTCCACATTGAAGCAATGCACCGAGCGCTCGATCTGCCGCAGCAGGCCGCTCAGCACCCGGCCCGGCCCCACTTCCACAAACGTGCTGACGCCCATCTCGACCATTTCGCGCATGCACTGTTCCCAGCGCACCGCACCGCTCACCTGACGCACCAGCCCCGCGCGTGCCTCGTCCGCGGTTTCTATGATGTCCGCATCCACGTTGTTCACCAGCGGGCAGCGTAAGTCGCTGAATGGCGCCCCTGCCAAATCCGCTTCCAGCCGCCGTTGCGCGGGCAACATCAACTCGCTGTGAAACGGAGCTGATACCGGCAGCATCACGGCGCGCTTGGCTCCACTGGCCGTGGCCAGTTCCACGGCGCGCTTCACCGCCGCCGCGTGCCCGGAGATTACCGTCTGCTCCGGCGAATTCAGATTCGCGGCAGACACGACTTCTCCTTCCGCCGCCTGCTTACACAGTTCCTCCACGCGCGCCGCGGGCAATCCAAGTATCGCAGCCATCGCGCCCACGCCCTCCGGCACCGCTTCTTGCATGTAGCGGCCGCGGTTACGCACCAACTTAACCGCGTCGGTAAACGGCAGCCCGTCTGCAGCCACCAGCGCCGAATACTCGCCGAGGCTGTGCCCCGCAACGCAGTCCGGCCGCACGCCCTGCGCCTCCAGCGCGCGAAATGCCGCCACAGAAGCGGTCAGAATCGCCGGCTGCGTTACCTCCGTCTTCTTCAGTTCCTCCTCGGAACCGGCAAAGCACACTTCAGAAATCGCGAAACCCAGCGCGCGGTCTGCTTCCTCGAATACCGCGCGTGCAGCGGGAAAGTTCTCGCTCAGGTCCCTGCCCATTCCAGGGTATTGCGATGCCTGCCCCGGAAAGATGAATGCCAGCTTGCTCATGTGCCCAATCCTTAGAGTTGTAGTTATGCCTTAGCGCCGTGCGTCGACCAGCCTCACAGCCGGCTGCTACACCTTGAGAGCGACGGCGGCCAGCTCCTGCTCGATTTTCTCGTTGAGTTTGGCCCGGCTGAGCTCAGTGGCGATGCGTATGGCGTTCTTGATCGCATTGGCGTTGGAGCGGCCGTGACCGATGATGGTGACGCCCTTCACGCCCAGCAGCGGCGCGCCACCGTACTCGGAGTAATCCAGCTTCTTCTTCAAATCCTGAAATGCTTTGCGGGAGAGCACGGCGCCCAATTGCGTGGCAAAGCTCGCGCCGAGATTCTCCTTGAGCATTTTGATCATGTGCTCCACGAGCCC
>JBOGNS010000090.1:0-3150 GCA_050747305.1 Candidatus Acidiferrales bacterium
ATCGGCGGCGTGTTCGGCGCGGTGTACAACAAAGTGGCACGCGTCTGAGTTGTGGCTGTATCCCGCCATTGGACCGTTCCTCAGCCAGACCGATTCACCGATCGAGAATCGCTCCCCGCTTACGATACAATTCGTTCCGCGATGGCCGCCGCAACTCACTCGGTGATCCTCACGTATCACTCCGTCTCCGCAGGCGACTCGCCACTTAAGATTTCTCCAGCGCTTTTTACCGAGCAAATGGAATGGTTGACGGCAAACGCCACCGTTGTTGGTCTTGACCACCTCATTGGCCAGGGGATGAGGACACCGGGCCAGCCTACCGTGGTTCTCACTTTCGACGACGGGTACGCTGATTTCCACGCGCATGCCGCACCCGTGCTGCTTCGCCTGAAATTGCCGGCGATGGTCTTCCTCCCGACGGCATACATAGGCCGCACCAACGACTGGCCCGGGCAGCCCGCTTGGGTGAAGGAAGAGCCGCTGATGACTTGGGATCAGGTCAAAGAGCTGGCCGATGCCGGGGTGGAATTCGGCTCCCACACCGTGAATCATCCCGACCTCACGCAACTTGCCCACGCCGATCTGGAACGCGAGCTCGCCGAGAGCAGGCGCGAGATCGAGCAGCGCACCGGCCGCAAGGCCGCTCACTTCTGCTACCCTTACGGCAAATGGAGCCGCGCCGTACGCGACGCCACGATGCGCCACTACGTTTCGGCCTGCACTACCATTGCGGGAGCGTTGCGCGAGCCGTCGGGGTGGGCCGGGGACGACCACGGCCTGCTGCCTCGCGTGGACGCCCACTACGTCCGCAATCCCCGCCTTTTCCGTACCATGTTCACCCGGCGCTTTGAGGCTTACATTGCCGCGCGGCGGCTTATCCGGCGGGCACGAAGGCAGCCGGAAGGCGGTTACCCCAGCTAGTGAGCCCGCCATAGGTGCCATTGCGCTACCACCAAGTGGAAGTTGTTTGCACACTTAGGCTCCCAATCGCGCTCTAGTACCGGAAGCCTGGAAACTAAGTACCTTTTTCCCATAGATTTACGTGACCTGCCATTGGAGAATTGTTTGCACACCAACGACGGGACTGTCAGCGGGCTGAGGAGAAGGGTGTCCGATTCCACGAACAACCAGCAGGTGGTGATTATCGGCGGCGGGCCGGCGGGGCTCACTGCGGCCTATGAGCTTTCCAAGCACGCCGTACCGGCCACCGTACTGGAAGCCGACAACATCGTCGGCGGCATCTCCCGCACCGCCAAATACAAAGGCTATCTCTTCGACATCGGCGGCCACCGCTTCTTCACCAAATGGGACGAGGTCAACCAGATTTGGGATGAGATCATGGGCGGCAAGTTCCTGGAGCGCCCGCGCCTCTCGCGCATCTATTACCGCGGCAAGTTTTTCTACTACCCCCTGAAGCCTTTCAACGCGCTGTTCGGACTTGGCATCTTCGAAGCCATGCGCATCATGTTTAGCTATGGGTGGTCGCGCGTGGCGCCGAGCCAAGTGGAAGAGAACCTCGAGCAGTGGGTCTCCAACCGCTTCGGCAAGCGGCTCTACCAGATCTTCTTCAAGACCTACACGGAAAAAGTGTGGGGCGTGCCGTGCACCGAGATTCGCGCCGAATGGGCTGCGCAGCGCATCAAGGGACTCTCGCTGACCACCGCCATTCGCAACGCTCTCTTTGCGCAACAGAAGCCCAGGGTGAAAACGCTAATAGACAAGTTCCACTACCCCGAGCGCGGCCCCGGCCAGATGTGGGAGACGCTTACCGAGATGTTGAGCGACCGCGGCTATCCGGTGCTGATGGAGCGGCCGGTGACGCGCATCTGCCACAGCGGCGGGCGCGTCACGCACCTGGTCACCGAGGGCAAATACGGCGAAGAAACACACGCCGGCACGGACTTCATCAGCTCCATGCCCATGCGCGAGCTGATCAATTCGCTCGACCCGCCGGCGCCGGAGCACGTGCGCAAGGCCGCCAATAGCCTGCGTTACCGCGATTTCCTGATCGTCGCGGTGGTGGTGAACCGCAAAGACCTCGCGCCGGACAATTGGATTTACATCCACGAACCCGGCGTGAAGGTCGGCCGCATCCAGAATTTCAAGAACTGGTCGCCGGCCATGGTGCCCGACCAGAACAAGACCTGCCTCGGCATGGAGTATTTTGTTTTCGAGAATGATGAGCTGTGGGCCAGCCCTGACCACAAGCTCATCGAACTTGCCAAGCAGGAACTTGCCAAGCTCGGCTTGGCAAAACCAGAAGAGATTGAGGACGGCACCGTTGTGCGCATGCCCAAAGCCTACCCAATGTATGACGCCGGGTGGACCGAACAGGTGGAAACCGTTCGCCAGTGGCTGCAAGCGAATCTGCCGAACATGCAGCTCGTCGGCCGCAATGGCATGCACAAGTACAACAATCAGGACCACTCGATGATGACCGCGCTGTGCGCCGCGCGCAACATCCTCGGCGAAAAGCACGACTTGTGGGCCATCAACACCGAAGCCGATTACCACGAAGAGAAGAAAGTCGAAGCCGCCGACGTGAAACAGCCCGCGCCCGACCGCGTCACTGACACAGCAAAGGAAGACCGCCGCCCCGCCTACGCCGAGCCGCCGCGCATTCCCCGCACGGCCGGCGTTTCCCAGCGCGAGCGCGTGGCTGCCGCGCGCGCCGCCATGCCCGTCAACTCCCGCGACTAACAGGACTGTGCCACGGCGACCTTCAGGTCGCCGCCTTAACCTATCTCTGGGTTAGCGCCGATGCGCGACTACGTGTGCTGCTCCACTGCCGTGCCGTGCGCTCGAATCGCCGCTTGCAGCGCCAGCTCGCGTTCATAGCCTCGGGTGGCGTAATACAGTGCGAGATCGAAAAAGCGGTCCACCATCCGGATGAGCTCAATTTCCTGCTGCAAGTCGAACAGGCGGTCGGCCATGGCTTCGCGGCTGAGGAACTGCACCAGGTGGCGTTTGATGGCGATCAAGGCCCACAGCAGATGGCTGAGCGAGATGCCTTGTTGGGCGCGCTGCCGCCCAATATGCGTGTAGCGGCGTTCGATGTCTTCCTCCGTGCGGTGCAGAAGCCAGTCGCTCAGGTTGTGGTACACGTCAAAGGCGCGAGTTTCGAGTTCCTGAGCCGGAACTGACTTCATG
>JBOGNS010000091.1:0-4936 GCA_050747305.1 Candidatus Acidiferrales bacterium
CGTTGGTCTTCAGAATCTCCGAGCGCCGCGCATCGTTCAGTGGTTTGTGTTCCTCGCCGACAAGCTCCTGCGAGCAGCGCATGAGCAGCACGTCAGGCGCGCCTTTCGTGAAAACCAGCAGGCGCTCGTTTTTTTCAACGTCTGCGTGAACTGTGCTCATCATTTTGCGCTCGGATGAGAACGGGACTTCACCAACGCGCCGGAACCGGGCATGTAGCGCCTCAGGGTTCAGCCCGGCTTTGCGCGCGGCCACCACCAGCGCGCCCTCGGTTGGATCACCCTGTATCGTCCATCGCCCGTCGCGCTGCTGCACCACGGCATTGTTGGCGCTATCGGCGACTGCGAGCGTGCGCTCCAATTCCACGCGGAGGGCGCCCTCGACCGCGCCTCCTCCATCGCGGCTCACTTCGCCCTCGGCCGCGTATCCGGTGCCGGTCAGGGTCACGCGGCCGCTTGCGGTAGCCACCACGCGCACGGTCATCTCGTTCTTGGTCAGTGTCCCGGTTTTGTCCGACGCGATGACGTCGGCCGAGCCGAGCGTTTCGACGGCCGAGAGATGGCGCACGATGGCGTTTCGTCGCGCCATGCGTTGCACGCCGATGGCCAGGACGGCGGTTACGACCGCCGGCAACCCTTCGGGAACCGCGGCCACGGCCAGCGCGACGCCGAGGATCAGCACATCAAATATCGCAGAGAGACCGCTCACGTCCTCCACCAGGAAGATGGTGGTGATCATCACCGCCGCGATCACCACCACGACGAACCCCAGCCTCCTCCCGAGGCGGTCGAGTTCTTTTTGCAGCGGCGTGGTTTGGTCCGGAACATCACGCAGCATCCCGGCGATGCGCCCCATCTCGGTGTGCATCGCGGTGGCGACCACAACCGCGCGTCCGCGCCCGTAGGTCGCCGCCGTACCGCTGAAGACCATGTTGTGGCGGTCGCCAATTCCGATTTCAGCGCCAATGGCCGCGACATCCTTCGCAACCGGCAGGCTCTCACCGGTCAAGGCCGCCTCCGCCGTGCGCAGAGCGGTGGACTGGATCACCCGCGCGTCGGCAGGGATGGTGTCGCCTTCCTCGATCAGGATGATGTCGCCGCGCACCACCTCGGTGGTGGGGATGCTGCGCTGCTCGCCCTCGCGCACCACACGCGCCTGCGCCGCCGCCATTTGGCGCAACGCGGCCACGGCGGATTCTGCGCGCGCTTCCTGCACGTAACCCATCACCGCATTGAGCAGCACAACCGCAAAGATGGCCAGCGCCTCATAGGGCAGCGCGGAATCGCGCTCGTAAAGCCACAACCCGGCCGAAATCCCGGTGGCGATGAGCAGCAGGATGACCAGCGTGTCTTGGAATTGGGCGAGGAACTTCCGCCATGCAGGGACGGGCTTCTCGGCCGTCAGCTCGTTTTTGCCGTCGCGTTCGAGGCGCGCGCGGGCCTCGCCTTCGCTCAAGCCGCGCTGCGCATCCGTGCCGAGCGCAGCCAGCACTTTTTCAAATGGCTGTCGATAGGGAGGGGCGTGATTGGATTGAGCAAGGGTCACAACGTCAAGAATACATCAGCGGCAGACACACTCATCGCTGTGGCCGGCCGAATGGCCGGTGTCGAAAGGATTTATGAAACGATCGCTCTCTAACCTATCGCCAACTCGCTATGGCGTCAGTTCGGTTGTGAGCACGGCGCCGTTCAGTTGCGGCAGGGTCTGGGTGGTTTTCACCACTTGACGGCTGTCCTTGGCCACCCAGATGTGGGATTGGCCGCCATCGCCCTCCGCGGAGGTGATTTCGACCTTGTAGGCGTCGAACGTGCCCGCCGGGACGGTGACCTGCTCTTGCGCCACAACTTTCAGCAGCAGCACCTTGGTTTGCTGGGACTGCACATCGAAGTTGCGGAAGCTGGTGGTGTAACCGACGGCGAGAGGCAGAGCCGCGATGGCCGGGGCCGCGCCGGCGCCGTCGGCAAAGACTGCGCCGCCGGTATCGGCGGAGACTTCGCGCGTCTGGCCGCCCATAATCATCGTGCCGCTGGCTTTGCCATCCTTGAACTGGAGCTCGATGGACACCGGCCCCTGCTTGATGGAACGCTTGCTGATCAGCAGGCTTTTCTTGGCCAGCGTGGAAACGTCGGTGATGACGCCGCTTGGGAGTTGGGACGATTCGGTGACAACCCACTCGCCGTTTTCCTCTTTGATTTCGCGGGTCAGGCTGAGCGGAATGTTCCGCTCGCCGGCCTGAATCGAGCCTTGATAGCTGGCGGAGCCGGCTTGCAGGTCTGCGGCGGGAGTAGGAACTGCAACTGCGGCGGCCTCGACTTTCTTGGGCATCTCCACGGTTTTCACGTCCACCGTGATCTCGTTCAGGCGCGTGGCCACTTCCGGCGTCATGCCCTCCTGGTAGCGCCCGCCGAGGTGCTTGGCGAGGAATTTTTCCGCGGAAGCGAACATGGACATGGAGTTGACGGGGCGCGCGAAACCGTGGCCTTCGTCGGGCGCCACCAGATACTCGACGGGAAAGCCGCGCTCGCGCAACGCGACCACGATCTGGTCGGACTCGCTCTTCTTCACGCGCGGGTCGTTCGCGCCTTGTATCACCAGCAGCGGGGTCTTGATTTTTTTCGCGGAGTTGAGCGGCGACTGGCGCTCGAGTTGCGCGCGCCCCTCCGGCGTGTTGGGGTCGCCCATGCGCTCGTGGAACAGCTTGCGGATCGGTTCCCAGTAAGGCGGGATGGAATTCAGGAGCGTAATCAGGTTGGATGGGCCGACGATGGAAACCGCTCCCGCATAAACGTCGGGAGTAAAAGCAACGCCGGCCAGAGTGGCGTAGCCGCCGTACGATCCGCCCATGATACCGACTCGCTTCGCGTCGGCGATGCCTTCGGCGATCAGGTACTTGGCGCCCCACGTCACGTCGTCTTGCATTTTCTGTCCCCACTCGTTGTTGCCGCCGTCGAGAAACTTTTTGCCGTAGCCGGTGGAGCCGCGGAAGTTGGGCTGGAGCACCGCGTAGCCGCGGTTGGCGAGGAACTGCGCCAGGCTGTTGTAGCCCCAGAAATCGCGCGCCCAGGGGCCGCCGTGGGGGAACACGATGGCGGGGAGGCCCTTCGCGGGAACGCCTTTGGGCAGGGTGAGAAAGGCGGGGACTTCCAGGCCGTCGGAAGACTTGAAGCGCACCGGCTTCATCTCGGCGAGGTGCTCGCGATTGAGCTTCTCGCGCACGCGGTACTGCAGCGTGAGTTTCTTCGTGCCGCGGTCAAAGAGATAGGTTTCGCCGGGTTCGGTGTCGGCGTTGGCATTGATGAGCCAGAGGCGCTCGTCCTTGGTGGAAGAGGTAAAGTTGATGTCCTTGCCGGGCAGCTTTTTCTCCAGCAGCTTGTAGTCGGCTTCGAAGGACTTGTCCTTGAAGTAGATGCGCGCCCGCTCGTCTTCATACGAGGTGGCAATGATCTCGTCGGTGCGGTTGGAGAATACCGTACCGCCGTAATCCACCAAGCCCAGCGGGTCGGATTCGACGATTTCTTCCTTTCCGGTGGCCGGATCGAAAAGGACCAGGCGCGTGAGGTTCACGCCGTCGCCTTTGTTGGTGACCAGGTACGCGCGCTTGCCGTCTTTGTGGATGCGCACCGCGTTGCAGGTTTCGAAGACGTTGCAGGAATAGACCTCGGTGAAGCTTTTTTCATCCACGCGCAGGACTTCCGTGTCGCCGTTTTCCGCGGCGCGCGTGGCCAGCCGCAATTGACCCTTGCGGTCGAACAGCCAGCCGATAATGCGCTCGCTGTTTTGGCGCAGGAGCGTGCGCTCGCCGGTGGCGATATTGACGCGGTAAAGGTCGTGCCAGGCCGGGTCGCGGTCGTTTAGCCCAACATAGATGACGCCCGGGTCATCGAAGGGGACGGCGTAGATGAAGGCTCGCGCGCCCTTGGCGGCGGTCAGGTTGCGGGCCGCGGGCACTTTCTGTTGCGGCGCGGGGGCATCGGCGGGATTCACCGCGTACACGTTGAAGTTCTCGTCGCCGGCGTTGTCTTGCACGAAGAGAATGTACTTGCCGTCGCGACTCCAGAAGTAGCCGGGGATGGGGCGTTTGGTGTCTGCCGTGACGGGCTTGGCGGAGGCGAAGGGCTCGCCGGCGCGCTTCACCCACACATTGCGGGTTCCATCGAGGGGCTTGATGAAGGCGATGAACTTGCCGTCGGGCGAGATCTGGGCGCCGGTGATTTCCGGGTCGCCGAAGAACAGCTCGCGGTCAATCAGCGGCGGCTGCTGCGGCTGCGCGGTGTTCGGCGCAAGATTCGGAGTCACCGTAGTGAAAACCATGGCCAAGAGAAGGACGGGCGCCAGGAGCATCAACGGCCGTATGAAGCGAAGCCCCCTGCTTGGCTCGCGAAGCCGCGCGGACTGCACCACCTGCCGAGTTTGTGAATCGCTCATTGTCATTCCTCCTTCGGCCCATCCGAACTTGTGATGAACCTCGCGCCGGGTCGCCATAGCCGGCGCCGAACATGCATGATACTCCCTAGCGGACTGCTTTACACTTCGTTCGGGCATCCCGATAGGGTGTCTCCCCGGTTTCGCAACAGACTGGCAACAGCGGGCAATTCCATAAGACTACCGCGGCGCGTCGAGCAGGGCTTGCACCTTCTTCATCTGCGCGGCAAAGGAATCGGGACGATAGCTCGCCGGCGTGCGCACCTGCTGGAAGAGTTGCTGAATGGCCGCCCGCAATTCTTCACTGCGGGACGAGCGAGTGTTCTTGCCATGCGCCAGGAAAAGCGTGTGCAGCGCCATGGCTGCCTGCTCGGCAGCGCGCTCGCCTTCGCCGGCAATCTCATCGGCCTGTGAGCAGATTTGATGTTGCAGTCGCAGCACGAGGTTGCGGTCGAAGGGCATGGCTTGCACGCGAGCCACCAGCGAATCTGCCAGCGACGCGGCACGAGACGCCGC
>JBOGNS010000092.1:0-12749 GCA_050747305.1 Candidatus Acidiferrales bacterium
GTGCAGGACAGGCACTCCTGCCTGTCCCGCTTGTTGTGAGCCGCCTCGTTCCAAATATCGCGCCAGGCGTTGCGCGGAAAGCTGAATCGGCGTGAGCGGATTCTTGATTTCGTGCGCGATGCGCTGCGCCACTTCCTGCCACGCGGCGGCCTTCTGCGCGCGCAGCAGGTCGGTGAGGTCGTCAATCACCACCACGTAGCCGGGGTTCGAGCGGCGCGGGCCCAGCGCGCTCACGGTCACCGCGGCGTGCAGCACGCGGTCGCCCATCGCGATTTCCAGCTCCTTGGTGGCCGCGCCCAGGCGCAGGGACTTGCGCATCAGATACTCCACGCTGCGCGCCGCTTCCTCGCCCATCACGCCGGCCAGCGTTTTTGCCGCGCGCGCCGTTTCGCCGAAGATGCGGGCCACGCTGGAATTGGCGCGGATCACAGCGCCGTGTTCGTCGAGCGACAGCACGCCAGTGGGAATGTTCTCCTGGAGTGCTTCCATCAATCGGCGGCGCTCTTCGATTTCTGCCACCGCTTGTTGCAGGCTGCGGGTGAATTTGTCCACCTGGCGGCGGCTGTCGGCAAGCTGCGCGGTCATTTGATTGAAGGAGGTGACCAGCGTGCCCAGCTCACCGGTAGCTTGCACGTCCACTTGGTGGCCAAGGTTGCCGCGCGCCACTTCACGCGTGCCTTCCGCCAGCGCTTCGATGGGCACCGTGACTTGCTTCGAGAGAAACAGCGCAAACCACATCGAAGAGAACAGCACCAGCACCGTGAACAGCCCCAGCGTCAGCAGAATCATGTTGCGGTAGGTGCGCAGCGACGCCTTCTGCTGATCGTAAGCGGCGAGTTGCGTTTCGATCTCCGCGTAGCGTTGCAGAAAGCCTGGCGGAAGGCGTTTGCCGACGACGAGGATCCCACCACTTCCGCCGTAAGGCGCCTGCGCCGCAAGAAATAGCTGCCCATTCATGCGCCACACTTCACCGCCGTTGGGTAATGTACGGATTCTCTCCGGGAGGCTGGTGGCTGACTCCAGTTCACGGGTTCCGCCTTCATCCCGAACGACGATGCGCGCCGTCGCAGCGGTGTCACCCAGGAACCCCGCAGGAGTTATGGCCCAGGCCGCATCGGCGCCAAATCCTACTGGGTAATGTATCCGACACCACCGAGTGTCACACCGCGAAGACCCCGACCTTGAGGCGAGCCTCGCCATTCGCTCGTATTCTTGCCGCCTTAATTCATCCAAAACTTGCCGGCTTTCTTCGGCCGCAATTTCCAGCGGGCGGGGGAACCACTTGGCCAGCGTGCGGTTGAGCAGCGCGTAGCTGATGAAGAAGAGAAAGACGACCGGGAGCAGGGACACGGCCATGGCGCCGAGCACCATCTTGGTCTTGAAGCGCGCGCCGAGCCGGGCCGTTTGCCGCTCGGCCCAAGTGCGCAGCAGCGTACGCGCAAGAATCAGGCCGAAGACCAGCAGGGCCACGATGTTGAATGTCGAGAGCGCGAAGAGAACTACGAATTCGGTGCGCGAGTCCGGCTCGAACGGCACGCGCAGCGAGCCGAGCGTGAACACGCCGGCCAGCAGCAGCGCAAGCAGCAGGCCGCCGAAGGCCAGCCACAATTTTTCCGCGCGGCTGCGCGGGCGCTTACCGGATTGGAGCGCAGGATTCATGCTATGAGCTTGGCTGGAAGAAAAGAGAAAATAGAAAAGCGAAAATAGAAAGGAGGAAAGCCGGAGCTGCGGAGCCGTATCTTACGCGGCCCTATTTTGGCGGCACCAATCCGCTGTCGGGAAGAAAATGGAAGATAGAAAAGAGAAAAGAGAAAAAAGAAAAACGCGCTGCGCGAGGAACCATGGCGCTGCGAATGTTGCCTAGAGAGGGCTATTTTCTCTTTTCCCTTTTCTATTTTCTTCATGATTGGCTCGTGATTCGCAATTCTCTGTCGAGGTACTTACCCAGCGGGCAGCCGTCACACTGGGGCGCTGCGGGGCGGCAGTAATTCTTGCCTACTTGCACCAGCAGCGCGTGATATTCGTTGTAAAGCTTGGCGTCGCGCGGCAAGTTGGATTCGAAGAGCGCGCGCATCTCCTCATAGCCGGCCTTGCTGCCGATCAGGCCGTGGCGCACCAGCACCCGACGGGTGTATGCATCCACCACGAACACCGCGTGGTTGCCGGCGTAGAGCAGAATCGAGTCGGCGGTTTCAGGGCCGATGCCGTGGACTTCCAGCAGCATCTCGCGCAGCCGCGCGGTGGGCGTGCGAAACATGCGCGCCAGCGAGCCGCCAAACTCGCCGCGCAGGAAGCGCACAAACGCTTTCAGCTTCCTGGCCTTTTGACGGAAGTAACCGGACGGCCGAATCAGCCGCGCCAGCCGCGCCAGCGGCACCCGCTCCAGAGCAAGCGGAGTGAGCATTCGCTCCCGACGCAGGCTGACGATGGCGCGTTCGACGTTCACCCACGCCGTGCTCTGCGTCAGGATCGCGCCCACAATCACTTCAAAGGGAGTGCGCGCCGGCCACCACTGCTGCGGCCCCAGCGCCGCGTACATCGCATCGTGGTAGGCGCGCAACGTTTGGGCGGTGAGCGGAAGGGACGGAGGTGAACGACGTGAAGGACGCGAACGTGAAAGAGTATAAGGGTTAAAAGGTGAAAGCGGCTTTGCAGGCCTCTTTAACCCTTGAACGCTTTCACTCTTTAGCGTTACTGTTGGCGCGCTCGATTCGGTCTGCACTCCGCCAGGCGCTCGATTTGCCGCTGGGACGGTGGCGGTCGGCGCGGCCGTCGGTGAAGTGGCTTCTGGCACGATGTTTGCGACGATAAGGGCGGGGGTGTGTCCAAGTCAAGCCAACACTGTACCGGAAATACCACACCGCCGGGTGAAAAGCTGCGCCAACGATACGCACAAGCCCCCCAGCCGCCGCACGATCAAGCACGTCCGAGCCGCCTCGCGTTGTAGCGCCGAATTGAGAGGAACAAACAGCGGGGATCGACTTATTGCGGTTAGATCAGTCGGCGCATCCGTTCACAAAACACCGCCAGCAACTCCCATAGCCGAGCGCACTCCAGCCTGCTGCGTCTTCGTGGGGTGCCTTGCTGCGCCGCCGCCTGTCCCTTAACCCTATAAAACCATCATAGCATATTGCGCAGGGTTTTTATTCAGTTTTAGCAAACTTTTTTCTTCATTGGTTTCAATCAGTTAAGCAAATTTGCCGCCTCAGGCCCCCTTGACAAGATTCCGACGTCGGCGGCCCTGGCGGGCGCACCAACCAACTCGAAGGGGGCGCGGCTGGGCATCGCGAAGCCAATAGCGGCGCTGGCCGGGCGGTCATGACGATTTCGGCAAATAGGGGGAGAAAAATGGTATCTGGGCGGGCGATGGCGTGCTAGCGTTGCTCGTTCGCCAGGGTGCGGTCTGTGTGTGTTGCGACGCGGGCGTGTAGCGGCGAGCTTCAGGTCGCCATTCTTCAGCCGCGCGAATGCAATTGCTGCCCGAGTGCAATTTGGCGATCTGAAGGTCGCCGCTACATGGACTCCGGGCTGCGGCCCGGCGCAGCCCCGATGCATCGGGGAGGAGCCCACGAATGTCCTCACGACTGGGCGAGATTCTGGTCAAAGAGAGCCTGATCTCGAAAGAGCAGCTTCAGAAGGCGCTCGAGCACCAGAAGTCCAACGGCGGCCGCTTGGGTGCGGCGCTGGTGAAGCTGGGCCTGGTCACCGATGATGAGGTGACGGCCGTCCTCTCCCGCCAGTATGGCGTGCCCTCCATCAACCTCAGGTATTACGAAGTGGACCCGCAGGTAACCAAGCTGATCCCGCAGGAGACTGCGGTGCGCTATCAGATTGTGCCGCTCTCGCGCGTCGGCTCCACGCTGACCATCGCGATGACCGATCCCACCAACGTGTTCGCCATGGACGACATCAAGTTCATGACCGGCTTCAACGTCGAGCCGGTGGTGGCGTCGGAATCGGCCATCGCGGAAGCCATCCACAAGTTCTACGGCGAAGCGGCCAGCGTGCAGGAACTCGACAAGGTGATGAAAGACCTTGCCGGCGGCGATGCCGGCGATGTCGAGTTGTCCGCCACCGACGAAGCCGAAATGGACCTCGCCTCGCTGGAAAAAGCTGCGGATGAGGCGCCCATCATCAAGCTCGTGAACCTGATCCTCACTGATTCGCTGAAGCGCGGCGCCAGCGACATTCACGTCGAGCCGTACGAGAAAGAGTATCGCGTGCGCTTCCGCGTGGACGGCATCCTGCAAAACGTGATGGCCCCGCCGCTCAAGCTGCGCGATGCGATCACCAGCCGCATCAAGATCATGGCCAAGCTGGACATCAGCGAGAAGCGCCTGCCGCAAGACGGGCGCATCATGATCAAGTTCAACAAGGATGGCCGGAAGAAGGAGCTGGACTTCCGCGTTTCCACGGTGCCCACGCTCTTCGGCGAAAAAATCGTCATGCGGCTGCTGGATAAAGAGAACCTGCGGCTGGACATGACCAAGCTGGGTTTCGAGCCGGAGTCGCTCACCCAGTTCGAGAAGGCCATTCTGAAGCCGTACGGCATGGTGCTGGTGACCGGGCCTACCGGTTCCGGCAAGACCAACACGCTCTACTCTTCCGTCGCGCGCTTGAACACGCCGGACACCAACATCATGACCGCCGAGGACCCGGTGGAATTCCAGCTCCCCGGCATCAATCAGGTGCAGATGAAGGAGCAGATCGGGCTGAACTTCGCCGCGGCGCTGCGCGCCTTCCTGCGGCAAGACCCCAACATCATTCTCGTCGGCGAGGTCCGCGACTTCGAAACGGCGGAGATCGCCGTGAAGGCCGCGCTCACCGGCCACTTGGTGCTTTCCACACTGCACACCAACGATGCGCCTTCCACCATCAGCCGCCTGATGAACATGGGCATCGAGCCATTCCTCGTGGCCACTTCGGTGCATTTGGTCTGCGCGCAGCGGCTGGTCCGGCGCATCTGCACCGGGTGCAAGTCCGAAGCCAGCGTGCCGGAGCAGGCCTTGCTGGATGCAGGCTACACGCGCGACGAAGCCCGAACGGTGCGGATCATGCACGGCAAAGGCTGCCAGGTCTGCAACAACTCCGGCTACAAAGGCCGCGTGGGCCTCTATGAGGTGATGGAAATCACCGACGAGTTGCGGGAATTGATTCTGGTGGGCGCATCGGCTCTCGAACTGAAAAAGAAGGCCATCGAAGGCGCCATGGTCACCTTGCGTCGCAGCGGCCTGATCAAGGCCATGGCCGGGCTGACCACGCTGGAAGAAGTGGCGCGCGAAACGGTTCTGTAAGGGGGAAGTCATGGCGGGTGTTTCGCTAAGCGAGCTGCTGAAGAAGATGATCGAGATGAGCGGGAGCGACCTGCACATCAGCACCAACACCCCGCCGCGCATCCGCATCCACGGCAAGCTGCGGCCGTTGGACATGCCCCCGCTGACCGCCGTTGATACCAAAGCGCTGGCCTATAGCGTGCTCACCGACGCGCAGAAGCACCGCTTCGAGGAAAATCTGGAGCTGGACTTTTCCTTCGGCCTCAAGAATCTGGCGCGCTTCCGCGGCAACGTCTTCAATCAACGCGGCGCGGTGGCTGCGGTCTTCCGTACGATTCCGTGGGAAATCAAAGGATTCGAAGCGCTGGGCTTGCCGCAGGTGGTGAAGAGCCTGTGCGACAAGCCGCGCGGGTTAGTGCTGGTGACCGGGCCCACCGGTTCCGGCAAGTCCACCACGCTGGCCGCGATGCTCGACAAGATTAACGGCGAGCGCGAAGAGCACATGATCACCATCGAAGACCCCATCGAGTTCCTGCACAACA
Organism: Candidatus Acidiferrales bacterium; assembly: GCA_050747305.1. GTDB lineage: Bacteria > Acidobacteriota > Terriglobia > Acidiferrales > UBA7541 > JBOGNS01. Next base: position 5,816 of record JBOGNS010000092.1, read on the forward strand.
ACCGGAAGTGCCTGGTGAACCAGCGGGAAATTCACTCCGATACCCACTCGTTCACCAACGCGTTGCGCGCCTCGTTGCGCGAAGACCCGGACATAGTGCTGATCGGCGAAATGCGCGACCTGGAAACCATCGAGTCCGCGCTGCGCATCGCCGAAACCGGCCACTTGACCTTTGCCACGCTGCACACCAACTCCGCGGTCAGCACCATCAACCGTATCGTAGACGTGTTTCCCGCGCACCAGCAGCCGCAGATTCGCGCCCAGCTTTCCATGGTGCTGGAGGGCATCATGTGCCAAGCCCTGCTGCCGCGCGCCGACGCGCGCGGGCGCGTGATGGTGATGGAAATCCTGATCCCCAACGCCGCTATCCGCAATCTGATGCGCGAAGACAAAATCCACCAGATCTACTCGGCCATGCAGGCCGGGCAGTCGCAGAGCGGCATGCAGACCTTTAACCAGGCGCTGGCGCAAGCCTACTTTAATAAGACTGTTACTTTGGAAACAGCGCTTTCGCGTTCCTCAAGCGCCGACGAATTGCAGGATATGATTAACCGCGGCGTGTCCACCCCAACGGCCGGGCGGACGCCGATGAAGCGGTAGCGACGGTTGTTTCTGGGTCCAAGGATCGGAGTTCATTCGCAGGAGGGCAAGCCATGCCGGTCTTCGTTTATCAGGGAGTGAATCGCACGGGAATCGCCATCAAGGGCGAGCGTCAGGCGGGCAGCAAAGCCGAACTGACCTCGCTGCTGCGGCGGGAGCAGGTCAGTGTTACGAAGATGACCGAGAAGGGCAAGGAATTCGCCCTCCCCACCTTCGGCGGCGGCAAGGTCAGCACCAAAGAGCTGGCCATCTTCACGCGCCAGTTCTCGGTGATGATTGATGCCGGCCTGCCGCTGGTGCAGTGCCTGGAGATTCTGGCCGGGCAGCAGGAGAACAAAGCATTCCAAAAAATCCTCACCGGCGTGCGCAGTTCGGTGGAAGGCGGCGCCACGCTCTCCGCATCCATGCGCAACTATCCCAAAGTTTTCGACGAGCTGTACGTGAACATGGTGGAGGCGGGAGAGGCCGGCGGTATTCTGGATACGATCCTCCAGCGCCTAGCCACCTACATCGAAAAGAACGTGAAGCTGGTGCGCGCCGTGAAGTCAGCGATGATTTACCCGGCATCGGTGCTCGGCATCACCGTGGGCGTGATTACGCTATTGCTGTGGAAAGTGGTGCCGGTATTCGCCAGCCTGTTTGCCGGCCTTAACGTTGCGCTGCCATTGCCTACGCGCATCGTGGTTCAGTTGAGCAATTTCGTGGGGGGCTGGGGCGGCTTTACCATACTGGTGTTCAGCGTGGCCAGCTTTTTTGCAATTCGCGCCGCTTACGGCACACCGAAAGGGAAGTATGCGATTGATGCTGCGCTGCTCAAGATGCCGCTGATCGGCTCGCTATTGAGGAAAATCGCCGTCGCGCGGTTCACGCGCACGCTGGGCACGCTCATCTCCAGCGGTGTTCCTATTCTCGACGGGCTGGACATCACCGCGCGCACGTCCGGCAATGCTGTGGTCGAGCGAGCGATTACGCAGGTCCGCAAAGCGGTGGAGGCGGGCCGCAACCTGGTGGATCCGCTGAAAGAGACCGACGTCTTTCCCGGGATGGTGACGCAGATGATCGGCGTGGGCGAGCAAACCGGCGCAATGGATGCTATGCTGCAAAAGATCGCGGATTTCTACGAAGACGAAGTCGACGCTGCGGTGAAAGACCTGCTGACCGCCATGGAGCCGATCATGATCGTCTTTCTCGGCGTCGTGGTTGGCGGCATCGTGATTTCCATGTACCTCCCGATCTTCTCGCTCATCGGCACGCTGAGCAAGTGATCTGGCTCGATACCGTTCGCTGCGGGGAGGCAGGACGCACTCCAACGCAGGACCCACAACTCGCTGCTCGTCCTCGAACCGATGCGCGAGTGCTCTCGCGACGTTCTGGCGCGCGAGTTCTCCCGCGACCGCGAAGCGGGCACCCATGGAACTGAGTGTAACGGCGTCGCCGCTGCGGCTGGCCGGCGGAGTTCAAGAGTGGCTGATGTGGCTGGCGCGCGTGCGCCTGCTGCTCATCACGCTGCTGCTGGCCATGGTGGTGGCGCTGCGGGAGTTCAACCGGCTCGAGGTTCCCACCCGTTATTTTCTCCCGCTGATCCTGTTGTGGTACACGCTCGCGGTTACCTTCCTGATCGTCACCAAGATGACTCCGGAGGCGCGCTGGAATCCGCCGCTGGTGATGATCGTGGACCTGCTGATGATCACCGGGCTGGTCTTCATTACCGGCGCGCACGAAAGCTACTTCACTTCGCTTTACCTGCTGGCCATCCTGATGGCCAGCGTGCTGTTCGAGCGCAAGGGCGTGTTCGTGATCGCCGCGCTGGGCTTCGTTTTTCTGGGAGCCTTGGTCGAGCTCGCCTACTACGGCTACATTCCACGCACTGCCAGCACCATGCCTGGCGAGAGGTGGCTGACGTTCTGGATCCTCACCAACCTGCTGGCTTTCATGGGCGTAGCTTATCTGGGCAGCCTGCTGGCGCACACGCTGCGCCGCAAAGGCCGGGAGCTGGCGGAAAAAAGCGAGGAGCTGGAGGACTTGCAGGCCTTCAACGAAGACATCATTAATTCGATGCGTGGCGGTCTATTGATTACGGACATGGACGGCCGAATCCTGCGGCTCAATCGCGCCGGCGAAGAAATCACCGGCCACCGCGCCGAGCACGTTCGCTGGCAGATGCTGGAGCAAGTTTTGCCCGAACTGCGCGGCGCGCTCAGCCCGGAAGTGGAAGAAGGCGCCGGCCTGCGGCACGAAACGCCGTTCGTGAACGCCTCCGGGCAGGAGCGCTACCTCGGCATCTCGGTTTCCGCGCTGCGCACACGCGCGCGCAAGGCCATCGGATACGTCTTCAACTTTCAGGACCTGACGGATCTGAAGCGCCTGGAAATCGAGGTGGCCACCAAAGAACGAATGGCGGCGCTGGGGCGGCTCTCGGCTGCGATCACCCACGAGATCCGGCAGCCGCTCACCGCGATGGCCGGCGCCGTGAAGGAATTGTCGCGACACGTGCCGATGGAAGAGGACGAGCGGCGGCTGGTGGACATCGTCAACCGCGAATCGGAGCGGTTGAACCAGATTATCGGCGATTTCCTGAACTACTCGCGGGAGAAAACCTACGAGTTTACGAGCGAGAATTTGGCCGGCCTGCTGGATGAAACGCTGCTGCTGCTCGAGCGTCAGCCCGGCTTCGACGGCAAATATCGTATCGAGCGGCATTTTCCTCCGCGTGACGTGCGCGTGCGCCTGGATCGCAACCGCATCAAGCAATTATTCTGGAACCTTTGCGACAATGCCGTGCGGGCCATGCCCGACGGTGGCACCCTATCCGTGTGGCTGGAAGCGGACCTGAATTGGGTGCGCGTGCGCTTCAAAGACACGGGCGTTGGTTTCGAGGCGCGGCATTCGGGGAAAATTTTCGAGCCGTTTCAAAGCACGTTCCCCGGCGGCACCGGCCTGGGTCTGGCGATTGTCTATCAAATTGTCCAGGCGCATCGTGGACGGGTGCGTGCGCAGTCCGAGCGCCGTCGCGGCGCCGAGTTCATTGTGGAATTGCCGCGCGCGGTGCAAGCGGCGGAGAAGTTACCGGCGCGCGCCTGAGCGATTCGACGAATCCGGAGATTCATGGCGCATCTCTTGGTAGTTGACGACGAAAAATCGATTTGCGAGCTGCTGGAGATCACGTTCCGCAAGCTCGGCCACCGCGTGGAGACGGCAACCACGCCGGAAGCGGCGCGCCGCAAAGTCGAGTCGCAAATCTACGACATCATCATTTCCGATATCCGTCTGCTGCCCGACGATCAGGACGCCAGCGGAGTCGAGCTTCTGAAATTTGCCAAAGAGGTGTCGCCTTCCTGCGTGTTCGTGCTGATCACCGGCCTGCCGCGGCTGGAAACCGCAATTGAGGCGCTCAACTTCGGCGCGGACCGCTACGTGATCAAGGGTGACAAGCTCACCGATGAGTTGCGCCAAGCCGTCAACCAAGTTGCGGAGGGCCTGCGGCTGAAGCAGGAAGCGGGAATACTGCGCAGAGAACTGCGCCGCCTGACCGGGCTGGACGGCATCATCGGCCGCAGCGCCAAGATGCGCGCCATCTTCGATCTGATTCAGACGGTAGCGCCGCAATCCAGCCGCGTACTCATCACCGGCGAAAGCGGCACGGGGAAGGAATTGGTGGCGCGCGCCATCCACGACAATAGCCCCCGCTCCGCCGCGCCCTTCATCACCATTAATTGCGGCGCCTTTCCGGAGACGCTGCTGGAAAGCGAACTGTTCGGCTACATGAAAGGCGCATTCACCGGCGCGAACGAAAACCGCCAGGGCTTGTTCCAGGCCGCGCATGAGGGAACGCTCTTCATGGACGAAATTGGCAACATGACGCCGGCAATGCAAGTGAAGCTCTACCGTGTCCTGCAGGAAAGGAAGGTGCGGCCGCTGGGCAGCACGGAAGAAACCGAAATTGATGTGCGCGTAATCGCCGCTACGAACAAGGACCTCGCCAAGGAAATCGCCGCTGGGAACTTCCGCGAAGATCTGTATTACCGACTGAGCGTGATCCCGATTCACCTGCCGCCACTGCGCGAGAGACGAGACGATATTCCCTTACTGGCACGCGCCTTCCTGGATCGCTTCCGCAAGGCCATGGAGAGGGGCATTGAAGGGTTCGAACCGGAAGCGCTGCGCCTGTTGGAAGCTTACGATTGGCCCGGCAACGTGCGCGAACTGGAGAACACCATCGAACGCGCCGTGGCTCTCGAAGCCGGCCCCCGCATCTCCGCGCGGGTACTGCCAGAGAAGCTATCCACCGGCGCACCCGAGGTCCTTGCTGCCAGCGCGGACGGCGCGAACCTGATTCCCCCCGACGGGCTCGACCTCGAGGAGCGCATCACGGAACTGGAGAAAGCGTATTTGCGCGCCGCCCTTGCGCGAACCGGAGGCGTCGGTACCCGCGCCGCCGACCTCCTGAGGATAAGCTACCGCTCGTTCAAGCATTACGCAAAGAAGTACAAATTATGAGAGCGCGCGCTCGTGGACTCACACGACCCGGTGGGAAAGGGACGTTTTATGTCCCACGCAAGGCCCTATTTTGTCCTTTTCGCTCGCCCCTTCCCTGTCAATGCGAAGCCTAAGGGCCGGAAACTGATGCGCCTCGTCGTATCTAAGCGCCGTAGAATCAAGGCGCTATAATCGTTTGGATACCGAAATAGGGCCAACGGATGGACTTGGCAGGTAGTTTGCGGTATGGATGGGCGGTACCCCGGTTGGGGAGTCAAAAAATTCGAAGGAGAGTGTATGCGAAATCAAAGTAAGGGCTTCTCGTTGATCGAGTTGCTCATCGTGGTGGCGATCATCCTGATCATCGCCGCGATTGCGATTCCAAACCTGATGCGCGCCCGCATCTCGGCCAACGAGAGCGCGGCCGTCGGCGCGCTCAGGACCTATAACACTGCGGCGGTGCAGTACCAGTCGTCTTATGGGGTTGGCTTCCCCCCAGCCCAAACGAATCTGGCACCTCCATTGGGCGGTGGTGTTGCCGATTGTACCGCCGCGGACCTGGTTGACAACATTCTAGGTGCGGCAGCGGGTACTCAGAAGAGCGGGTATCAATTTACGTACATAGGTGCCCTTGCGGCGATTCCGCCGCCGGGCACTCTCTGCGCCGCGGGTTTCAACACCTTCGTGGTCCACGCGGTGCCGGCGAGCGTAGGCGTAACCGGGCAACGCAGCTTCTGCATTGACCACACTGGCGTCCTTCGCCAGCAGGACAATACAGCTAGCGGCGTTGGTACCCCAATTGGGGTTGTCAACAATCAGTGCGATCCCGCACAGCAAGTCGTGCAGTAAGTTCTCAACAACCTAGGGGAGGGACAAAGCTGTCCCTCCCTTTTTTGTGGAGCCGTCACCTGAGGGATGGAAGGGTGATATGCAAGGTGCACATGAAAGCCGGACGGTAGCCCGCGCCTCGCCCGCCGCCGGATTCTCGCTGATTGAACTTCTGATCGTCGTTGCAATTATCCTGATCGTGGCCTCCATCGCCATTCCTAACTTCGTGCGCGCGCGCATTCAAGCCAACGAAGCTGCTGCCGTCCAAAACTTGCGGACGATCAGTACCGCACAGGTGGCTTATTTAACTGCTTACGCCAACGGTTTCGCTCCCGGTCTTCCGGAACTAACGGGCAATTCCCCGGTGACCTGCGATCAAGCCGGCCTGATCGATAACGCCCTGGCTTCCGGTCAAAAGACGGGATACCGATACGTCCTTCACCCGGGAACGCCGGTACTGGTCGCCGGTGTTGGCTGCGCAGCGCCGGGGGTCAATGATTACCAGATTTCGGCCGAGCCCATTGCGGTAGGTTCCAGCGGCCAGCGCAGCTTCTGCATGACCCAGAACGGGATCATCCGGCAAGATCCTACCGGCGCGCCAATCGCTGCCGGCAGTTGCGTTCCCCCTCTCGCTCCCATTCAATAAGCGATCGAGTGTAGCGCCGAGCTTGTTTTCTTCTTTTTGCTCATCATACTTTTTTTCTACATGGAGAGATGGCTGCATTCTTGCTCCGACCGCGAGCCGAGCGGCTGAGCGCCTGGAGAGCGTGCTAAACTATCTGCTGTGCGCGTCTCTTTTCATCGCGACGCCTTGGCTTTCTCGGGATTCGTGATTGCTTGCGTATCGGCTGTCTATCCGGCTGTGGCGATGTCCCAGGATGCGCAGACCGTCGCGGCCGCTGTGGAGGCGCGTTACGCCCGGTCGCGCACGCTGCAGGTCACCTTCCTCGAGCGTTACAGCCAGGGCAAGAATGTGCGGATCGAATCGGGCACGGCGTATTTCAGCCGGCCGGGGCGGATGCGCTGGGAGT
>JBOGNS010000093.1:0-2604 GCA_050747305.1 Candidatus Acidiferrales bacterium
GGTCAAAAGACAGGATACCGATACGTCTATCACCCGGGAACGCCGGTGCTCGTTGCCGCTGTTGGCTGCGCCGCGCGAGGCGTCACTGATTATCAGATCTCGGCCGAGCCCCTCGCCGTGGGCTCCAGCGGCCAGCGAAGCTTCTGCATGACGCAGAGTGGACTCATTCGCCAAGACCCTACTGGGGCGCCAATCCCGGCGCGCAGTTGCATTCCTCCACTTGCCCCCATTCAGTAACTCCCTTGCTGCGTGCTAGACTAACGCTGTGCTGATTTCATTGCATCGCGGTGCTTTGGGTTTGCTTGGATTCGTCAGTGCTTGCGGATTGCTGGCTCCTCCCGCTGTGGCAACGTCGCAGGATGCGCAGGCTGTGGCGCGCGCGGTGGAGGCGCGTTACGCGCGGTCACGCACGTTGCAGGTCACCTTCCTCGAGCGATACAGCCAGGGCAAGAATGTGCGGATTGAATCGGGTACGGCGTACTTCAGCCGGCCGGGACGCATGCGCTGGGAGTATGAGGCCCCGGAGGAAAAGCTGTTTCTGGTGGATGGCAAGAATGTCTGGTTCTACGTTCCGGCCGATCGCACCGCCACCCGCGCCAAGGTGAAAGAGAGTGAAGACTGGCACACTCCGCTGGCATTGCTCGCCGGCCGGCTGCGCAAAGGCACGCTGGACCGCATGTGCGAAAAGCTGGAGCTGCTGCCAGCAACCTCGGGTTACTCCCTAAGATGCGTGCCGGAGGAAGACAAGGCGGCGTTTCAGGAGATGTTCCTCGAAACGGACGCGCACTACCGCCTGCGACGCCTGCTGATTCGCGAAGCCGGCGGCGTCGAAACCGAGTTTCGCTTTGCCAACTGGCGCGAGAATATCGCCCTGCCCGAGGTCATGTTCCACTTCGCTGCTCCGCGCGGAGTGGCCATCGTTGACGAACAATCCATCGCGGCTCCCGGACCCTGACGCATGCGCGTCTAATGCCATAGGGCGCCGCTTCCGGCCAATTCTGGTGTGCTAAACTCGACAGTCGCGCGCGGTAGCACAGGCTTTCCAGCCTGTGCCGCGTGCGCGAAACGCAGAGGCTGGAAACCTGTGTCGCACGCGCGCCGGAGCGAAACGGCATGGGCTGAAGGTCTGTGGGACAGTTGCGCAAAACCGCACAGGCTGGAAAGCCTGTGCCACGGGTACTTAATGCTGGAATACGTTTGCAAGGTGGCTGACGCTTCAGGCCGCGTCTTCCAACACGTGGAAGCCGCGCCATCGGAAGTGGAGGCGCGACAGAAGCTCACCGACCGCGGCCTATACGTCTATGCGGTTCGCGAGCGCGTGGGCCTGCTGTCACGCACGGCTACGCGGCGCTCCGAACGCAGCGTTCGGTCCGACGACTTTCTCATCTTCAACCAGCAATTCAACACGCTGCTAAAGGCTGGGCTGCCTATCCTGAAGGCGCTGGACCTGCTCGCCGAGCGAGCCGCTGCGCCGCGCTTGCGCCCGTTGTTGCGCGAAGTCCGCGACCGCGTCCGCGATGGCGCGCTGCTTTCCGAGGCGTTTGAAAGCTTGGGGCTCTTCTCGCGTGTATACACGGCTTCGCTACTGGCGGGCGAGCGCAGCGGCAATTTAGCGGGGGTGCTCGATTCCTACATCGCTTACCAGCGAATGACCACTACGTTTCGCAAGAAGCTGCGCGCCTCGCTCATTTATCCGGCATTCCTGGTGATCGTCGCCACGCTGATTGTCTCCGGTGTGGTCACTTACATCCTGCCGCGGTTCGCCGGACTCTATGAGGAAATGCGGGTGCCGCTGCCATTTGTCACGCGGGTGCTGGTGACGGTGGCGCTGGAGATGCGCATACCGCTTATCATTGGGTTGATAGCGGTGGTGGGGCTGGGAGTGATGGCGTTTGTCTGGTCGCGCAGCGAACGCGGCGGTATGGTCATTGATCGCATCAAACTGCGTTTGCCATTCTTCGGTCCGGGTTGGGTGAAGTTCCAGGTCGCGCAGTTTTCCCGGACGCTCTCCACGCTGCTGACCGGCGGCATCCCGCTCGTCGCGGCGCTGGATACAGCGGCAGGGGCCACCAGCAGCAGGCTGATCTCCTCTTCCATTCGGGAAGCAACGAAGAGCGTGCGGGAAGGGCAGCCGTTGCACGCCAGCATGCAGGCCACGGGATTGTTTCCCGAGCTGGCGCTGGAAATGATCGAGGTCGGCGAAGCCACCGGCGCTCTGGCGCCCATGCTAGCCAGCGTCGCTGAGTTCTACGAGGAGGATGTAAACATCCGCATGAGCGAGGCGCTGGCATGGCTCGAACCGCTGATTCTGGTGTTTCTGGCCATCGTAGTATTCTTCATCTTGCTGGCGCTCTATCTGCCAATCTTTACGTTCCAGGCCGGTGGAGTCAACCAGCTTAATTGAGAAACGAATGAGCAGCAGTCATCAAAATGTGAATTTGGAATCGGCGGCGGACGAAGCCGCCGAGCGCGAGCGAACACGGCGGCTGGCGGAACGCTATCGTTGCGCGTTCATCGATCTACGCGAGCACCGGATTGATCCCGAGCTGTTCCGGTCGATTCCGGCGGACCTGATGTTCCGCTACAACTTCGTGCCACTCCAAG
>JBOGNS010000094.1:0-10392 GCA_050747305.1 Candidatus Acidiferrales bacterium
AGCCGGTTGCGCACACCGAAGTCGCTCTCGAGTTGCGCCGCGCGCAATCGCGTTACTTCGTCACCCTCGCGCAACTCGACCAGCGCCGGCGCCAGTGTTTGCCCGCGGCTCACACTGCGTCCGCCCGCTTCGCGCCCCGCCAGCTCGAGCCGCAGCGCTTCCGTCTCCAACCGCTGCTGCCGCGCGCCTGCCTGCGATTCCACGCGCACTTCGCCGCGCGCCACCAGCGCCTGCGGCTCGCCGCGCCCATCCATTTCGATCACGACCGCCTGCGCCATCAACCCGTCTTCACGCTCACCGCCGCGTGCTGTGCCGTGCACGTTGCCTTGCGCCGTCAACTGTGTCACCCGCCCGTCGTTTGCAAACCGCGCGACGAATTCATCCGCCCCCAACTGCTGTTGACTGTTGTCCGCCTCAATCCACTTCAATTGCGGCCGCGCATCTCCCTTCGCGCCATTGGCCACCAACCGCTGCGCGCGCATCTGCTCGTCGAACTCCAGCGCCATGGCCTGCGCGGTCAACTCCCGCAATCCCTGCTGCGCCCGCACCGGCCCCAGCAGCCGCATGGTGCGCGAATCGCGACGATACTCCATGGCCGCCGCGCTCAGCGCCAGTGCTTCCCGCATCGGCCGCCCGCCCGCCGCCGACGTCAGTGTAGTGTGTACATCCCGCTCCAGGCGCACCACCGCTTCTTCCGTGCTGTACGACATGCCCGTGCCGCGCCCGTGCCCGAACTCAAACTGAAACTCAACCGGCTGGCTGGTGTGCGCGCGTCCGGTTTCCCGGTCGAAGGAAATGTTGGACGTGCGAATGCGGATCGCGCGCTGCCCCGGCCGCTCCTTGGCCTCCTCGGCGCTCTCCAAATCAATCTGCACATCGCCCGCGCACCCGATCATGCCTTCAGCGGGCAGGTAATCGCATTTGCTGGCGTGGATGTTGTCGAAGCGCTGCCCGCTGCGGCCGTAAATCGTGATCCACACATCTTCTAGCAAGCTCTTGCTGCCTTCGCGCAATTCCGTGAGCTGCGACGCGCGTACTGTGAAAAGCGTTCGCTCGCCTTCCACTTTCGAAAACGAAAATTCCTCCGACTGCCGCTGCACCGTCTGCGGCACCACCGGCGGCGCATCCTTCTGCGACTGCCGCGCCTGCCACTGCCGCCACGCGTACACACCCGCCGCGATCAGCGCCAGCACTGTCGCCGTCACCGCCGCCCACCGCGCGTATCTCGCCGCCTCGCTCGTCCTCATCGCCGCTTAGTGTCGCCGGCCTCTCGCCCGGCTTGGTTTGTAGGGCGGACCTCCGTTGTCCGCCCTTGCGCTCGGCTCGCCCTACATAAGCCGCTCCCCTCGCACTTAGATGCCAACTTAGCACAGCTAGCGCAAGCGCGACGCTGTTGTATCGAGCGACGGGGCAAACAAACACGCTGTCACCTGAAAGCGAAGAGCGAGTTGCCAAGCGCTACCGTCCCGAGCAGCGCCTCACGCCCAATACAGTGTCAACCTGAGTGCAGCGAGGGATCTCAGGGGTTCCTTGTTCTGAGTTCTGAGTTCTGAGTTCTGAGTTCTGAGTTGTTCTTCAGGAGGGCTTCGTTTCGATCAGCACTTCGCGCTCAACACCCAAGTCGCGCGCCGCTGGGGTCACAATCGTCTTGGGGCCGATGTAAATTTTCTCGCCTTTGGTCAGCGCTCGGCGCACATCCGCCTCGCTCACAAATGCGACGACCGGCACCGGGGGCGGCTCCTGTTTCTTCGTCTGAATCGGCGCACTGACCGCACCTTCGGTAGCGCCGGCCTTCAGGCCGGCGCTGGGCGCACCTTGCTCGCTTGGCGCGTTTTGCTCAGGTGCCGGGCTGAAGCCCGGCGCTACATTCGCTCCGGGACTCACCGCAGGATTCCCGCCACGTGCGATTCCGCGTTGCTCGAACACTCGCGCTACAATCTGCTGGATCAACTGCCGGTCCGGCGCACCGATGACTCCCGCCGTCTGAGCGGGGCCCGCCCCGCCCGGTACCGCCGGCATCCTGCCGGCATTTTTCTCCGCGCCACTCTGCGACCTCTGCGCTTCTGTGTTGTCGATTGCTCTTGGCCCCGCCGCCGCGATAGTCCCGCCACCGGATGCGGATGCCGCCGCGGCTCTCGCAGCTCCTTCCTGCGCAGGCTGAAAGCCTGCGCCACTTAGCCGCTGCGCCGCGGGAATGGTGCGGTGCTCCACGCGCCGCGACTCCCACGCAATCCGTTTCACGTTCATCAGGTGCTGTGGTCCGATGTTGTCCGACGTAATGTTCCCGCCCGGCGACCCGCAGCCCAGCGTCATCGCCGGGAAGAGATTCGTCGAGTAGCCAATCGACCCGTGCACCGCCGACGTATTCACGCACACGCGAAAGGCGGGCACCGCAGCGCCAAACTCCCGCGCCACCGCTTCGTTCTGCGTGTGTATCGCCGCAGTGTGACCCGCGCCGCCAAAGCGCAGCAGCCGCGTACACAACTCGATGCCCGCGCGCATATCCGCCACTGTGAAAAACGCCAGCACCGGGGAAAGCTTCTCCGCCGATAGCGGATAATCGCGACCGACCTGCTCCGGCGTAAGCCGCGCGATCAGCACCCGCGTTGCATCCGGCACTTTGAGCCCCGCGATTTCCGCCACCACCGTCGCGTGCTTCCCGACAATCTTCGGGTTCGGCACGTGCCGCACCGGATCGAGGATCACCGCCGCCAGCCGCGCCGCCTCTTCACTCGATAAGAAGTACGCCCCCTGATTGCGGCATTCTTCGATGGCCAGCGCCGCAATCGCTTCGTCGGCCACGATGTGCTGCTCCGAGGAACAGATCGTGCCGTAGTCGAACGTCTTTCCCGCGATAATGTCGGCCACCGCTTTCTTCACGTTGGCCGTGCGCTCGACATACGCCGGCACGTTCCCCGGGCCAACGCCGTATGCCGGCCGCCCGCTCGAGTATGCTTGCCGCACCAGCCCCGCGCCGCCCGTCGCCAGAATCACGCCCACGTCGCGGTGCCGCATCAACTCCTGCGTGCCCTGCATGGTCGAGTGCTCCATGCACGCGATCAGCCCTTCCGGCGCGCCTGCCTGCATCGCCGCGCGCGCCATCACCTCCGCCGAAGCGCGAATGCACTTCACCGCGTTCGGATGCGGGCTGTGTACCACCGCATTGCGCGCTTTGATCGCAATCAGCGTTTTGTAGATGGCGGTTGAGGTGGGATTCGTCGTCGGAACAATCGCCGCCACCACGCCGACCGGCGATGCTACTTCCACGATGCCCTTCTCTTTATCGTGCCGCAGGATGCCGACCGTCTTCATCCCGCGAATCGCGCGCGGCACCTCCACCGACCCCACGCGGTTCTTGATGATCTTGTCCGGCACATTCCCGTAGCCGGTTTCCTCCACCGCGAGCCGCGCGAGTTGTTCGCTCGCATCGGTAGCCGCGGCGGCGCAGGCTTCTACAATCGCGTCCACTTGTTCCTGGGAAAATAAGGCGAACTTTCTCTGGGCTTCGGCGGCTCGCGCCACCAGTTCGCGGGCTTCCTGGATGGAAAGCAAATCCCGATCGCGCATTGGTCAGTGACCAGTGACCGGTGATAAGTGACCAGCGATCGCTTGCGTCACGCCCCGCCTCCGCCAGTCACTTCGCAACCGCCAACAGCCACTTCAAACTCCACTCTTGCCTCTTGCCTCTTACCTTTTGCTTTTGCCTCTTTGCCTTTTTACTTTTGCCTTTTTACTTTTTACTTTTGCCGCCGCCGGGCAGAATCGTCTCCACGTGCTCATGCGGCCGCGGGATCACGTGTACCGCCACCAACTCGCCCACACGACGCGCCGCTGCCGCGCCCGCATCGGTCGCCGCCTTCACCGCGCCCACATCGCCGCGCACCATCACCGTCACGTACCCCGAGCCGATGTACTCCTTGCCCATCATCACCACGTTCGCGGCCTTCACCATCGCGTCCGACGCCTCAATCGCGCCCACCAAACCCTTCGTCTCGATCAATCCGAGCGCTTCATTCGCCATGTACGCTCCCCCGCGAGTCATGCGCAGCCTAGCACGATGCCCCATGCCAAACAAGACACGCTTTGTGGAAGAGATTCGAGGTTGGAGATTGGAAGTTGGAAGTTGGAAGTTGGAGGTCGGATGGCTGATACCTGAGAGGGAATCCTGCCTTTTGCCTTTTGCCTTTTGCCTTTTGCCTTTTGCCTTCCGATTTTTGTTCTGCGTCCTGCGTCTTGAGTTCTGCGTTCTGAGTTACTTCAAGCTGGCCCTGACTTTCTCCGCCAGGCGGCGCGCGTCGGCCAGCACACGCGCTTCATCCAGCGTGAGTAGCTCGCGGTCGCGCATCACGACGCGGCCGCCGATGATTACGGTTTCCACGTCGCTGGCCTTCAGCGCGTACACGATTTGCGAATAGATGCCATAAAGTGGCACCGCGTGCGGCGCATCGGTGCGCAGCAGAATCAGGTCCGCCTTCTTCCCCGCTTCCAGCGAGCCAATCTCCTTTTCCCAATGCAACGCGCGCGCGCCGCCGATGGTGGCCATCTCCAGCGCCTGCACGGCAGAAAGAGCGCGCGGGTCCATGCGCGTCACTTTTTGCAGCTTGGCGGCGAGATCCATCTCCTCCATCAGGTTCAAATCGTTGTTGCTGCCCGCGGGGCCATCCGTGCCGATACCCAACCGCATCCCTTCTTCGAGCATCTCGACCACCGGCGCCGCGCCGCTCGCCAGCTTCATATTGCTCGACGGATTGTGCACGCAGCCCACGTCACGCCGCTTCAAAATCGCGCGATCGTTCGCGTCCACCCACACGCAATGCGCCGCCAGCACGTCCGGGCCCAGAAAGCCGATGCGGTCGAGGTAAGCCGTTGGTGTCGCGCCGCGCTTGGCCTGCACTTCTTCGTTCTCGCGCTTGGTTTCCGACAAGTGAATCAGGATCGGCGCCTTGTACTTGCGCGCCAGCGCCGCCACATCCTTGAGCGCCTGTTCTTGCACCAGAAACGCCGAGTGCGGCGCAATCGCCGCGCGAATCAGCGGGTCGCCCTGCCACTTCTTCAGGAACGCTTCGGTATATTCGAGCGCCGCGGCTACGGTCTTGTTGTCCGGCGCGGGAAAATCGATCACCGTTTCGCCCAGCATCCCGCGCACGCCCGCCGCTTTGGTTTCGCGCGCGATTACCTCCTCGAAGTAGTACATGTCCACATACGTTGTGGTGCCGCTGCGAATCATCTCCGCCAGGGCCAGCCGCGTGCCCACCGCGACAAACTCTTCGTTCACGTTCTTGGCTTCGGCGGGAAAGATGTACTTCTCGAGCCACTCCTGCAACGCGAGGTCGTCGGCGATGCCGCGGAGCAGCGTCATCGGCGCATGCCCGTGGCCGTTGATCAGGCCCGGCAACACGATGCGCCCCGCCGCATTGATGCGCCGCCGCGCGCTGTACTTCGCCTCAACCTCCGCGCGCGGCCCCACCGCCACAATCGCATCCCCGCGCACCGCCACCGCGCCATCCTCAATCACCCGCCGCTCCCCATCCATCGTCACCACTGTCCCGCCACTTACAAGCAAATCTGCGCGCTCTTTTTTGCCCTGCGGCAACATGGGCATGGCCATGCCAATGAAAAGGAAAATGGAAAATAGAAAATGGAAAATGGGCCGGTAAGATTGCACTGTCCGCCGCATTGCGGCAGCGCGTTGGCGGTTATTGGCCGCCAATCTGGTTGGTACGTGTTCCCCTTTTCCCTTTTCCATTTTCCCTTTTCCGTTCTTATCCGTGTTCATCCGTGTGCATCCGTGGTTTCAGAGGAAAGACTGGTCGAAGGGGCGCGGGAAGAGCGCCGCCATGCGGAACGTTTCGCTCTTGCCGCTCAGGTTGGCCAGGATCACTTCCGCATCGCCGCAAAACTCCCAAATCAACTGACGGCAGGCCCCGCAGGGTGGCGTCAGGATTTCCGTGTCCGTGACCACGGCAATCGCGTCGAAGCCGCGCTCGCCTTCGGAAATGGCCTTGAAGATTGCCACCCGTTCCGCGCACACGGTCAGCCCGTAAGTGGCGTTCTCCACGTTGCAGCCGGTGTACACCCGGCCTGAGGTAGCGCGCAGCGCCGCCCCCACGCGAAAATTCGAGTACGGCGCATGCGCATTCTCCCGCGCCGCCTTCGCCGCCTCAATCAACCTGTCTCGATGGCTCATCGGATTCTGTCGGGACGTCTAATGCGGCGTACGCTCCCGCCGCCACTCTCCAGCTTGTTAACGACTGGTCGAACTATTCGAACGAATATACGAAGCAAGCTTACGCCTGCCATGAAAAGAATCGCACCGACTAACCGACTGCCCAGGCTTGGATTCGGTTCCGCGGGGATAAAAAACTCAACCCCTTCCCGGATAAGCAGGAATGCTGCCACTAACAAAACCGCAATGATAACTGGCAAAAGCATGACCGGCTAGCCCTTTATCCGACATCGGCCGCGATATGTGGGATCATGGCGCGCAGCAGCCCCACGAATTCGCCTTTCACGCGCTCCGCGGTGTCGAGCACTTCCTGGTGGTGCAGCGGCTGGTCGAGAATGCCTGCCGCCATATTCGTTACGCAGGAGATGCCGAGCACTTTGATTCCCATGTGGCGCGCAGCAATCACCTCGGGAATCGTGGACATGCCGGCCAAGTCCGCGCCCAGCATGCGCATCGCGCGAATCTCCGCTGCGGTTTCGTAGCTGGGCCCGCCGATAATCGAGTACACACCCTCATGAATACTCAGCCCGAGCCGCGTGCCTTCCGCCAGCGCCGCTTCGGCGTAGCGCTTATCGTATGCGGTGGTCATATCGAAAAAGCGCAGCCCGAAGCGCTCATCATTCGGCCCAATCAACGGATTGCCGCCGTACAAATTAATGTGGTCGCGAACCACCACCAGGCAGCCTTGCTTGTACTCGGTATTGATGCCGCCGGCTGCGTTGGTCAGGATCACCGCCTTCACGCCCATGCGCCCCAGCACGCGCATCGGGAACGCCACCTCCGCCATCGAGTAGCCTTCATAAAAGTGGACGCGCCCCTGCATGCCCGCCACTGCGATGCCATCCACCTTGCCGATCACCAGCTTGCCCGCGTGGCCAATGGCGGTGGAAACCGGGAAATGCGGAATCTTGGCGTACGGAATCTTCACCGCGTCGCTGAAATCATCGGCGAACGCCCCCAGCCCCGACCCCAGCACCAGCGCAATCTTCGGCCGCAGCTTCGTCTTGCGCAGCACAAACTTCGCCGCCCGCTCCGCTCGCGCAAATTCGGTTCCGCTGGTGGATTTCTTCGCGGGCATACGTTTCCGCTAAACGTTAAAAAACAAAGTCAAAACATTAACGCAGAGGGCGCAGAGATACAGAGGTCACAGAGAAGAAAACCTTTCAATCTGTGTTCATCTGTGTTCATCTGTGGCCAGCCTTCTTACAGCAGAATCCCCGCAATGGACGCCGCCATCAAATTGGCCATGGTCCCTGCCAGCATCGCGCGCAGGCCGAGCCGCGCCAATTCTTCCTTCTTATTCGGGGCCAGCGCACCGATACCGCCGATCTGAATCCCAATCGATGCGAAATTCGCAAACCCGCACAGCGCAAACGTGGCAATGGTAAACGACCGCGGATCCAGCGTCTCCTTCATCCCGCCCAGATACCCATAGGCCACAAATTCGTTGATGACCATCTTGGTGCCGAGCAGGTTGCCAACCTCCAAGCAATCGTGCCACGGCACGCCAATCAGCCACGCCACCGGCGCAAATAAGTAGCCAAAAACTTGCTCCATGCTCGACGGGAACCATGCAATACCAATCTGCCCCAGGCAATTACTGAGGCCGCCGAGCAGTCCGTTGGCCAGCGCCACCAACGCAATAAACGCAATCAGCATCGCGGTGACGTTGATGGCCATGCCCAACCCGTCGCCGGTGCCTTGCGCAATCGCGCCCAGGAGATTTTTCTTTTCCGTGTCCACCATTTCCACGCGCCCCGCGGTGGCCGGCTTTTCTTCTTCGGGCACCAGCATTTTCGCCAGCAGCAACGTCCCTGGCGCGGTCATGATGACCGCCGCCAGCAAGTGCCGCGCTTCCGCGCCAAACGCGATGTACGCCGCCATCACCCCGCCGGACACGTGCGCCATCCCGCTGGTCATGATGGTCATCACTTCCGAGCGCGTCAGCCGCTCGAGGAACGGGCGAATGGTCAGCGGCGCTTCCGTCTGCCCCATGAAGATGCTGGCGGCCACGTTCAGCGATTCCGCGCCGCTTGCGCCCATCAGCTTGGTCATCACGCGCGCCGCCACCTTGATGATGAGTTGAAGCACTCCAAAGTAGTAAAGCACTGACATTAAGGCCGCCACGAAAATGATGGTCGGCGCCACTTGAAAGGCGAAAAAAAATGGAGCCTTGGCCGGCTCCAGGCCCTCCACCATCATCGGTGACACAATTTCCCCGAGCGGCCCAAAAACAAACTTCGAGCCTTCGTACGAGAAGTGCAGCACCCATTCCACACCGTCGCCGGCTTTCTGGAAGAGCCACACACCCCAATTCGTTTTCAGCACAAAGACCGCGAAGACGATTTGCAGGCCGAGCCCCCACAACACCGTGCGCAGTTGGATTGCCTTGCGGTTGGTGGAAAACGCATACGCCAGCGCCAGGATCGCAGCCATCCCCAGCAGCCCCGACAATCGCTCCATCGCTCCCCCGTAGCACAGCCACTTCCGGCTGCGCCGCCCTTTTGGAGTGCGGCAGCGAAGCTGCCGCTTTGTTTTCAGGTTAGCTACCCGTAAAGCTGTGATTCATGAAGCGCAAAATCCAGGATTGTTTCAACGAAAAATGCGGACTTCTGCGCGCCCAGCCATCTGCGCCAGCAATCCTTCATTCCTTCATTTTCCGTAATCCTTCATTCCTTTATTGAATCACTTTCTTAATCAGCGCCGGCCGCTCTTCCTTCGCTGGCCCTGCTTCCACCCGATACGCCTGCTCCAGCAGCGCGCGCGCTTCGTCCAACCGAGCGTCCGCATTGTAATAGATGGAGGCCAGCGCCTGGCCCTTTTCCACAGGCGCCGTCAATCCGGCGTGAATCTCAATCCCCACGCCCGGATCAATCACATCCTCTTTCTTTTCGCGGCCGCCGCCAATCACGCAGCTCGCCACGCCAACCTTGCGACAGTCAATTGCCGCCACGTGTCCGGCAACGGGCGCGCTGATATTGACTTTATATTTCGCCCGCGGCAGCCGCCGCACATCGTCACACACGCCGCCGTCGCCGCCCTGCGCGCGAATAACCTCCTCGAATTTCGCGAGCGCCTTCCGGGAGCGCAGCATCTCCTCCGCAATCGCCCGCCCCTGCTCCACCGACTTCGCGCGGCCGCCGAGCACCAGCATCCACGCCGCCAACTCCACGGAAATCTCCCGCAGCCGCGCGTCACACGGCTTGCCCTGCATCATCTCGATGCACTCGCGCACCTCGCACGCGTTGCCCACCCATCGGCCGAGCGGCTCATTCATGTCCGTAATCAGCGCCACGACTTTCTTCCCCACTGCGCGACCCGTGCCCGCCAGCAACTCCGCCAGCGCCACCGCATCCTTTTCTTCGCGCATGAAGGCGCCGCTGCCGGTTTTCACGTCTAGCACCAGCGCATCGATTCCCTCCGCCAGCTTTTTGCTCATGATCGAGCCGCAGATCAGCGCCTGACTCTCGACCGTACCCGTCACATCGCGCAGTGCATAAATTTTCTTGTCCGCCGGCGCGATCTCCGGCGTTTGACCAATCAGCGCGCAACCGTACTTCGTTAGCACGCCGCGGAAGTCCGCCAGCGACAAATCCACATTGAAGCCGGGGATGGACTCGAGCTTATCCAGCGTGCCGCCGCTGTGCCCCAGCCCGCGCCCGCTAATCATCGGCACGTACAACCCCGCCGCGGCCACAATCGGCGCGAGAATCAGCGACGTCTTGTCGCCCACCCCGCCGGTCGAATGCTTATCCACCTTGGGCGCCGGCAAATCGGAAAAGTCCAGCACCTCGCCGGACTCCAGCATGGCCTGCGTCACCGCGGCTATCTCCGCACGGGTCATCCCGCGCAGCAGCACGGCCATCAGCCACGCGGCCATCTGATAATCCGGCACGTCGCCGCGGGTGTAGCTTTGAATGAGGGAGTTGATTTCTTCGGCTGTCAGCTCGCCGCCGTCACGCTTCTTCGTGATCAGATCAACGACGCGCATCCAGCGGCTCAGGGAAGCTTGGTCGCAAACGGCTGAGGTTCAAGATGGAAAACCGGAATCTCCGCCGGGCAGCGATAGCGCAGCGGCACCACCACCGTGCCGATTCCCCGGCTGACGTAAATCTGCGTGCTGCCCATCGCATCCAGTCCGGATTGGAAGCGCCGCCGCCTCGCCG
>JBOGNS010000095.1:0-1561 GCA_050747305.1 Candidatus Acidiferrales bacterium
GCGTCAGCCCGCAGATGGGCCGCGCGTTTCTGCCGTCTGAAGACGAGCCGGGCAATCAGAACGTGGCGATCCTCAGCGATGCGTTTTGGCGGCGCCGCTTCGGCGGCGATCCCAGCGTGCTTAACTCGTCGATCCGGCTGAACGACGTGTCGTATCAGGTCGTCGGAATCATGCCCTCCGGCTTTCCGTTTCCCAAGGGGAACGAAGTTCACCGCCTCATTGGGCTGCCGGAGCGGATCGACGTGTGGCTGCCGCTGCCGCTGGCTCCGGCGGAAACGCAACGCATGGTCAATTCCAACTACGCCGCGATCGCCAGGCTGAAGCCAGGAGTACCGGTTGCCAGCGCGGAACGCGAGCTCAACGAGATTGTGCGCCGCCTGCCGGGTGTGCCGAAAGATTTTGCGCCTCAGGCGCGAATTGCACCGCTGCGCACCGAGATGGTATCGCGCGTTCGCCAGGGTCTGGTTGTGTTGATGGTGGGAATCGGCGCCGTGCTCCTGATCGTGTGCGTGAACATTACGAACCTGCTGCTGGCGCGCGGCGCTCAGCGGCGCAGAGAACTGGCGGTGCGCGCGGCTCTGGGCGCCAGCCGTTCGCGGCTGTGCCTGGGCCTGATTGGCGAGAGCGCCGTGCTGGCGGGTCTCGGAGCGGCGGGAGGCGTTCTGCTGGCGCAGTGGCTGGTTTCGGCGGTGCGCGGCCACCTTCCGCTCGGTTTGCCGAGAGTCGACGAAGTCGCCGTCGACGTTCCGTCCCTGTGCTTCGCGGTGGGCGCTACGCTGGCTTGCGCGCTGCTATGCGGATTGGCGCCGGGCTGGCGCTTGTCGAATGCGGCTCCGGCAGATGTGCTGCGGGACGGTTCGCGTGGCACCGCCGGCGTGGGCGCCGGACGCCTCCGCGCCGGGCTGATCACTTTCGAAACGGCGATGTGCGTCGTCCTGCTGGTGGGTGCCGGACTGCTGCTCAACAGTTTTGTGAGGGTTGCGGCGATCGATCAAGGCTTTCGTTCCGGCAATGTGTTCGCCGCAGAGGTCGATCTGCCGGGATCCCGGTACGCAGACCCGAAGGCTCGCGCGGCTTTCTTCGAGGAACTGCTTCAGCGCGTGCGCGCGTTACCCGGTGTTGAATCCACCGGCGCCGCCAGCAAGCTGCCGCTCACAGGATCGTCGGAGATTGTGGGAATCGTGGTAGAGGGCGACCCAACGCCCTGGCAGAAGTCGCCACAGTGTGAGGCGCGCATTGCCACGTCCGGCTATTTCTCGGCGATGCGGATCCCGATTCTGAGCGGCCAGGTGTTCGACGACCGTCCCGATGGCCCAAAGGTGGCGCTGATCGGCAAGCTCACCGCGGAGCGCCTGTGGCCGGGCCAGAAGGCCGTCGGCCGCCGGTTCCGAATCTCGGGCTCCGACATGCTGACGGTAGCCGGGGTGGTGGCGGATGTGCGCAGCTCGGCGCCGAACAGCGACCCGCCCATGACAGTGTATCGGCCCTTGGCTCAGTTTCCGCTGCGCACGATCACGGTCGTGGTGCGCACTGGCGGCGCGGAGCCGGCGCTGCGGCAGGT
>JBOGNS010000096.1:0-7579 GCA_050747305.1 Candidatus Acidiferrales bacterium
CCCACTTCGGCTCCGGCATCTGCTCGTAGAGCCGCTTGATTACCGGCGCCATTATTTGCGACAGGCGCCCCGCAATAATCATCAGGTCCGACTGCCGCGGCGACCCGCGAAACACTTCCGAGCCAAACCGCGCCACGTCGTAGCGCGAGGCGGCCATGGACATCATCTCGATGGCGCAACACGCCAGCCCGAACGACATCGGCCAGATGGAACTCTTGCGCGCCCAGTTCACCGCCTTATCCAGCGTGGTGAAGAGCACACCCTCGTCCGCGGCCTGCGCGGCCCTATCCTGCTCCGGCCGCTCCAGCGTCATATTTGTCCCCAGCTTCGTCATCACCCAGGATTTTGGCACACCGGCTATGGCTTTACAAATTTCTGTGTTGTCATGCATTATCACTACCCATCTCCTTTCAAAAGGAGCAGGTGCCATGAGCCCAGAACCGCTTGCGTCGAGTGGATGGCAGTTACGTCGAAATCAAGTCTTATCGGCGATGAAGGAGTTTGATTCCGCGCCGGATCGCTACCGGACCGGCACTCGCTACTTGATATGGCACAACGGAAAACAATATCCGCCAAAGGCACTTCGAAGCATCATTGAAAACAAGCCTGTTTCTTCATTTGCCGGAGGTGGAGCAACGAACGAGATGTTCAGAGAGCTGGGTTTTGCGCTTATCATGAGAAAAGCGCAGACAAAAAGGATGACTAAGACTTTCAGTTCGACGCTAACTACACCCGCGTCTGCGCTACTTGAACGCTTGTTTAGTACGAGATGGCAAAAGCTCGCTGAAAGGCCCAGGCTGAATCAGGGCGAGTACCCGGGCGTGTATCTGTTGGCTTATACATCCGAAAATCTTCTCGGCCAAAAAGTAGTGCCCGAGCACGTCTTTTACGTTGGAATGAGTACAACCGCTTTGAACACGCGGCTGGCACAGTTTTGGGACGGCATACATCGGTGCTGCGCCCACAGCGGCGCAATGCGCTTTTATAGATGCTGGGCACGCAACCGAAATTTCTCCGAATTGTGCCGGACGAGCAGAGACCGTTTCTATGTCACAGCCATAGCGATTCCCTGCTGCGCTGAGAAAGAGTTTAGGACTTATCGAGATCTTCTAGCCCTCGGTCGAGTGGTCGAACTTGAATATGCGGCCCTCGCCAAAATAAAGCGCGAAACCGGACTTGAGCCTCCACTTAATCGAAAGTAAGGCCGAAGACGCGACACAGGCAGTGCATTTGGTCCGGTTGGCCTTATTGGTCGCCGAAATCTCCATGGATCAATTGTTTGATGGAAAGTCCGCGCAGGGGAACCGGATTCTTGGCGATCTCCAGCATTCTTTCAACGGCTTCGCGCTGCTGGGCTTTTCGCTCGGCTTCCTCTACGGGGCGCTGCTTTTTGGGCATACGGCGCAGTGCTTCCGCAACCACTTCTTCAGGCGTGCGGAACTGGCCGCTCTTCACTTTTTCTTCCACGATCTGCTCGAGTTCAGGACTTAAGCGGATGACCATCTCTTCCTCTCCAGCCTGCGCCCTAATTGTACCAAAACCATACCAGCCGCCCGCAGTCGCCGAACTGCCGTAATTATTTGCTCGTTCACACTCCCATCATCGGTTTTTTTTGGCGGCCGTTCAGTTGCGCATAGCGGAAGCATTTGAGCATGTGGTCGTTGACCATGCCCACGGCCTGCATGTGCGCGTACACAACCGTGGGGCCGAGAAACTTGAAGCCACGCCGCTTCAAGTCTTTGGCCCAGGCAATGGCCTCAGCGCTGACCGCCTTATAGTCCTTCACCGTTCGGATTTTGTTGGCCATAGGCTTCCCGCCGACCCACGTCCACATATACTTCGAAAAGCTGCCAAACTCTTTCTGCACGGCCATTAATTGCTGCGCGTTGTTTATCGCTGCTTTGATTTTGGCGCGATTGCGGATAATGCCCGCATCGCGCATCAGCCGCGCTACATCGCGCCCGCCGAAGCCGGCCACTTTCTTGTAATCAAAATTGGCGAAGGCCCGGCGGAAATTCTCGCGCTTGTGCAATACGGTGCGCCAGGAAAGGCCGGCCTGGAACGCCTCCAGCACCAGAAATTCGAATAGCTTGCGATCGTCGCGCACCGGCACGCCCCATTCGTTATCGTGATAGTCCAAGTACAGCGGGTCGTCAGCCGTCGGCCAGTCGCAGCGCACCAGCGATTTCATTGTTTTTGCTACCTCGCTTCACGGATTCAAAACGATTTTGCCGAACTGTTCGCGCTTCTCGAGGATTTCGTGCGCGTGGCGGCAGTCGACAAGCGGCATCACGCGGTCAATCACCGCGCGCAGCCTGCGCTGGCCGATGAACTTCAGCACGGTGTGCAGCTCCGCCTTGCTGCCCATGTACGACCCCAGTAGCGACAGGTGCCGACTGAACAGATAGCGAATATCCACGCGCACGTCGTAGCCGGTGGTGGCGCCGCAAGTCACCAGCCGCCCGCCGGTGGCCAGGCTGAGCACGCTCGATTCCCACGTGGCCTTGCCCACGTGCTCGAACACCACATCGACGCCGCGTTTTGCGGTCAGCCGGCGCACTTCGGTGGGAATGTCCTGCTGCGCGTAGTCAATTACGTCATCCGCGCCCAGCTCGCGCGCCTTCGCGAGTTTGCCCGGCGTGCTTGTGGCCGCAATCACGCGCGCGCCGTGCAGCTTGGCAATCTGAATCGCGGCGCTGCCCACGCCGCTCCCCGCGCCCAGCACCAGCACATCTTCGCCCGCGCGCAACTGGGCGCGCGCCACCAGCATGTGCCACGCCGTCAGGAATACCAGCGGCACGGCGGCGGCTTCTTCCCACGATAAATCGCCGGGGATGGGGATCGCGTTCACCTCCGGCGCTTTCACAAACTCAGCGCAGCCGCCGTCGATCATGTAGCCAAGATTGGTGTAGCGACGGCACAAATTATCCGCGCCGCCCACGCACGCCGCGCACTGCCCGCAGGAAACGCCCGGCGCCAGCAGCACGCGCTCGCCCACTTTCACGCGCGTGACCAGCTCGCCGGTCTTCGCGATCTCGCCGGCCACGTCGCTGCCCGGAATGTGCGGCAGCGGAATCTCGATGCCCGGCAGCCCGCGTCGCACCCAAAGGTCCAGATGGTTCAGCGCCACCGCGCGCACGCGTACCAGCACTTCATTCGCTTTAATCGGCGGCGGCGGCACATCGGTGTACTCCAGCACTTCCGGCCCGCCATGCCGTTTGAACACAATCGCTTTCATCTGGTTCTCTCTGTGACGCTCTGCTCCTCTGTGTTCCTCTGTGTTAATCTTTGACCTTAAAGGCGAAATTCAAGTCAAACAGTAACACACAGAAACGCAGAGAATCACAGAGGGACACAGAGGAAGACCGGGCGCGCAATTCCGTTTTCGTGCTCCTTCCGGGACCTCTGAGAACGCTGGACAGTGCCCACAATTGACAGCTCTCAATCCCAAGCCGTAGGCTTAAACTGATGGACCTCTTCGAAGAAATCGTGCGAATGCGCAAAGCCGGCCGCCGCGCCGCGCTGGCCACCATCGTGCACACCAATGGTTCGATTCCCAGCTACGAAAGCTCACGCATGCTGGTGCGCGAAGACGGCTCGATCGCCGGCACCATCGGCGGCGGCTGCGTGGAAGCGGAAGTGTGGGCCGCCGCGAAGGAAGTCATCACGTCGGAAGCTCCGCGCAAGATGACCTTCAATCTCAACAACGAAGCCAGCTATGATAACGGCCTGATTTGCGGCGGCACGCTGGAGATTTTCGTGGAGCCGATTCTGCCTCAGCCCACGCTGTACATTTTCGGCGGCGGCCACGTGTCGATTGCGCTGGCCAACGCCGCGCACACCGCGGGCTTTGTCATCGGAATCATCGACGACCGCGAAGCGTTTGCCAACGCGCAGCGCTTCCCGATGGCCGCGCACATTCACACGTCCTTTGATGAGGCTTTCGCAACGCTTCAGCCAAATGCATCCACGTACATCGTCATCGTCACGCGCGGCCACAAAGACGATATGCACGTGCTCCGTTGGGCCGCTGCGCAGCCCGCGCGCTACATCGGCATGATTGGCAGCAAGCGCAAAGTGCTCTCGGTTTACAAGGCGCTGGCGTTGGAGGGCGTGCCCCCCGAAAAGTTTTCCGCCATTCACGCGCCTGTCGGGCTGGACATCGGCGCGCTCACGCCGGAAGAAATCGCCATCAGCATCACCGCTGAACTGATCGCCATCCGCCGCAACGCCCCCACCCCGCCGCACAAGTCCAGCGAAGCCCGCCGCCTCCTCGCGCATCTCGAACCCGAAAAATCCCGGACCTAGCAGGATTGGGCCGAGGCGCGTCAGGGGCACGTTAAAAGGGTGAAAAAGGTAAAGAGTTAAAGCAGGGCTAAAGGTACGACGTTGGCGAAGTGGCCTAATCCTCCGCGCTCGCCACCGCTCCCTTCTTTCACCCTTTAACCTTTTCACATTTTAACGCCTTCCCATGACGCAGCCGCCGCTTTCGAACGCCAACCGAAATTGACGCGCAATGTGATAGCCTAATTCCCGTGCTTGCATCGGTCATTCTCGCTGCCGGGGAGTCGCGCCGCATGGGCTCGCCCAAGGCCACGCTTCCCTATCCCACGACGGAGGCCACGCCGGGCAAGGTGACGTTCCTCGACCACCTGCTTTCCATCTCGCGGCATCCGAAGATCGGCTACCACCGCGTGGTGCTGGGCGCCAACGTCGAAAAAATCCGCAAGCGCGTGAACCTGAAAGACGACTGGACCGTGTTCAATCCAGACTGGAAGCAAGGCCAGCTTTCCTCGATCCACGCGGCGATCCGCAGCCTGCCTGCCGGCGCCACCGAGGGCATCGTCGTTTTCCTGGTGGATCACCCGCTGATCACCGAGGCGGTAGTGAGCTTGCTGGTGGAAAAGTTCTACAGCTCGCGCGCGCCAGTGGTGGTTCCCACGCTCAACGGCAAGCGCGGCCACCCCGTAATCTTCGCGGCATCGACTTATGATGAGCTGCTCGCCGCCCCCCTCGACACCGGCGCGCGCCACGTGGTCTGGGCGCATCAGAACGACCTGCTGGAGGTCCCCACGACCGAGGAAGGCGTGATCCTCAACCTCAACGACCCCAACGCCATGCGCCACATCGCCGGCGGCGCGTAGGCACTCATCTGCGTTCATCTGCTTCTTCTGCGTTCATCTGCGATTGCATTTCCTCCGAGCTGGTCAAGCAGCGCCGCCAGCGCATCGCGCGCCAACTGTGCGCCGTGCGCTGTGGCTGGCGGCAACCCGCCCAGCGCATCCGCGATCTGCTGATGTGTGAGCGCTCGCGCCTCGTCTGGAGTATGGCCCGTGACCATTTCCGTAAGCAGCGACGCGCAGGCCATCGCAGTCACGCAGCCTTTGGCCTTGAATCGCAACTCCGCGAGCCGCCCGCCTTCGATGCGCGCCGCCAATTGCAGCACGTCGCCACACACGGGATTGCTCACTTCCACGGTCGCCGTGGCGCCCGCCAACTCGCCCGCGTTGCGCGGATTCTTGAAGTGGTCCAGCACCGCCGCGCTGTACATCTGCACAGTATGCCATTTCGTAGCGCCGGCATCCTGCCGGCGGTTCTCGAGCTGTTTGAACAGGCGGCACGACGAGCGCTGGGAGGAGGGTGCGGCTGCCAAGTACGGAAGAAGGTGGTGGGTCAGTTCCGAATTCAGGCCGGGCCCACTGCGGGGAAAGGATCGCCGGCAGGATGCCGGCGTTACA
Organism: Candidatus Acidiferrales bacterium; assembly: GCA_050747305.1. GTDB lineage: Bacteria > Acidobacteriota > Terriglobia > Acidiferrales > UBA7541 > JBOGNS01. The sequence goes on from JBOGNS010000096.1 coordinate 5,739, forward strand.
ATGGCCGCCATGATTACAGTGGTCGCCGCACTCATCGAACGCGAAGGCAGGTTGCTCATCTGCCAGCGACGCCGCGACGCCGCCTTCCCGCTGCAGTGGGAATTCCCCGGGGGCAAAGTACACGCCGGCGAAACGCCGCAGGCCGCGCTCGCGCGCGAATTGCAGGAGGAACTGGGCGTTTCCGCGCAAATCGGTCGCGAAATCTACCGCACGCGCCACAGCTACGCTGAACTGCGCGACGAAATCGAGCTCATCTTCTACTCCGCCGCGCTCCCGCCCCATGCCGCAGTCACCAACCTTGCCTTTGAATCCATCGAGTGGCGCCCCGCCGGCCGTTTGCCCTCCTACGACTTCCTCCCCGCTGACCGCGAACTGATCGTTAAGCTGGCCTCGCGCGAACTCACCACTTCGCTGACGCCAGAGACCCGAAAATAGAAAACGGAAAATGGAAAATGGAAAATAGGTGACTGCGGAAGGCTAGGCGCAGGGTTCGCAAGGCAACAACAGCCCAACGTGAGAGCGAATGAGAACAACCTCGCCCTCCGGTTACGCCATTGTCTTTTTCCTGTGGTGTCCTAATTAGGACGCTACCCTCCTTCCCTGCTTGCTTTTTACCTTTTGACTTTTTACTTTTGCCTTTTTACTTTATCGTGTGTCTCCCGTGGCCAATCGACCGCTTACAGGCAAAGTCGCGCTGGTGACTGGCGCCGCGCGCCGCATCGGGCGCAGCATCGCGCTGCGGCTGGCGCAGGACGGCGCGGATGTAGTGGTTAACTACCGGCACTCGAACGACGACGCCGAGCGGGTGGCCGCGGAGATTCGCGCCTTCGGCCGTCGCGCGCTGGTAGTGCAGGCCGACGTTTCCGTGCCCGAGGAAGTGCGCGCCATGTTCTCCACGCTGGACCGCGGCTTCAAGCGGCTGGACATTCTGGTCAACAACGCCGGGGTCTTTTTCGCCGCGCCGTTCCAGCAATTGACGGTGCAGCAGTGGGACGCGGCGATGAACTCCAACCTCAAATCGCAATTTCTCTGCTCGCAGGCCGCCGCCCCGCTGCTCAAGCGCAACCCGCCGGGGCGCATCATCAATTTGTCGTCGCTCGGCGGGATGCTGGCGTGGCCCAGCTTCACGCATTACTGCGTCTCGAAAGCCGGCTCGATCATGCTGACGCGCTGCCTGGCGCGCGCGCTGGCGCCGGATATTCTGGTGAATAGCATCGCGCCCGGCACCATCCAATTCGAGGGCGAAGAGCCGGACGAAGATTACATCCGCCGCACGCCGCTCAAGCGCACCGGCGCCGGCGACGACATCGCCGGCGCCGTCGCCTACCTCGCGACCGCAGATTATGTTACCGGTCAGGTCATCGCCGTCGACGGCGGCCGCGCCCTCACATGAACACGCATTTGACTCGTGATTCGTGACTCGTGACTTGTGACTCGTGACGCTGCCGGTTTAAGACTGTGAGCTGCCGAACTCTGGACTCTGAGCTGTTGACTGTAAGCTGTCGACTGTGAGCTTCACAAGTTACAAGGCACAAGTCACGGGTCACGGGTCACGTCCCACACCCGGAGGCGCAATGAAACTCCACATCCTGGCCATCGCCCCGCATCCTGATGACGCCGAACTCACCTGCGGCGGCACGCTGCTGAAAATGGCGGAAGCCGGCTACCGCACCGGCGTGCTCGACCTGACGCGCGGCGAAATGGGCACCCGCGGCACCCCCGTCGAGCGCCAGCGCGAAGCCGCCGCCGCCGCGCGCATACTGAAGCTCAGCTATCGCGGCAATCTCGGCGTGCCTGACACCGCCGTCACCCCCGCGCGCGAACACGCGCTGGCGCTCGCC